>JALGSS010001090.1 GCA_029821745.1 Candidatus Zipacnadia bacterium | reverse complement strand
CCGACGTCGGATAGCGTCGCAGCGTTGCACAGTGTGGGTTTCCTCGCCCCAGACGAAGTTCCTTCGATGCGGGGCACAGCCGACGCCAATCGGGTAAGCAGGACAAAGCCGCCACGCGAGGAAGTGATCCATGTTGAGAAATCAAGCAGGCGAGGTGCTTACGGTGAAGGCCTACATCATGACGGACCTTGAGGGCTGTGCGGGGATCCCCAGTTGGCATGACTACGGCGCCCCCGAGCATCGCTGGTACGAATACGCGCGCGAACTCGTGACCCTCGAGACAAGCGCCGCTGTCCAAGGCTGCCTAGACGCGGGGGTGGATGAAGTGCTCGTGGTCGACGGGCACGGTCACGGAGCCATCAACCCGGTGCTGCTGCACCCGGAGGCGAAGCTTCT
Source organism: Candidatus Zipacnadia bacterium (assembly GCA_029821745.1). Taxonomy (GTDB): domain Bacteria; phylum Armatimonadota; class Zipacnadia; order Zipacnadales; family JABUFB01; genus JALGSS01. The sequence continues at coordinate 1,764 of JALGSS010001090.1, read as the reverse complement.
CTTCGGGCGGCCCATCGGCTATCCCTTCGGATGCGATGAGAGTTTCGACGCGGCGATGATGGGAGAGTTTCGACGCGGCGATGATGGTGGGCCAGCACGCGAAGTCCAACACCGATGGCGGGCACTTGTCCCACACTGGCTCGTTCTCGGTGGAGGAGGAGACCATTAACGGGATCTCAGTGGGCGAGATGGGCGTCAACATGCTCTTCTGCGCGTACTTCGGCGTGCCCACGGTCCTTGTCTGTGGCGACCTGGCCGCTGCTGAGGAGGCCGAAGCACTGGTGCCGAACATGGAGACGGCCGCGGTCAAGGAGGGCCTCAAGAGAGGACCGGCCACGGGACTGACCGGCGCTGAGAACAGCCGACACAATGGTGCCGCGACCCACCTGCATCCCACCAAGGCCAGAGAGTTGATAAGGGAGCGGGCCCGGCGGGGAATTGAGCGCGCAGCCGAGATCGAGCCCTTCTGGCTGGAGCCGCCATACGAGCGGACCCTTGTAATGCGGAAGACCGAAGACGAGCCGCAGAAAGTGGGGCGGTCTCGAGCCGACGACTTGCTGGAGCTGCTGACCCGCACGCCATACGAGTGGGACTGAGGCGTCCATGCCGCGCTCAGCCATGGCCGAAGCACAATCATGGGCGCCCCGGCTCCGCCGGTGGTCCCGGGAACTGCGCAGGGCCCCGATGCCGACCGCCGGAGCGTAGCCGACGGCCCGTCAACGCCCCTGTTGGGCCCTGTTCATGCTCCGCAGGAGTTTCGTCCCTCGTCAGAGAATATGCATAGTGGACGGTCCGCGACGCCGGGCCGCGCTGCGCCGGTCTCAGCCTGGAGAGGAGCCTCGATGCCAAAGCAGATGGTGTCTTCGCCCAGTAGCCGCTACTTCTATCCGTGGGCCGTCGTGCTGGTGAGTTGCGTCGATGCCGACGGCAAGCCGAACATCATCACGATCGGTGCGTCGTCAATCTGCTCATCGAGCCCGCCGATGGTGGGAATAGCCGTGGGAGTGCGGCAGTACTCTCTGACGCTGATTGAGCAGACGCAGGATTTCGGCGTGAACATCCCGACCGCCGCCCAGGTTGAGCAGACCGACTACTGTGGCACTTACAGTGGGCGGGACATGAACAAGTTTGAGGCCGTCGGGTTCACACCCCAGCCCTCCGGTCAGATCAAGTCGCCGCTCATCGACGAGTGCCCGGTCAGCATGGAATGCAAACTCGCGCACCAGATCAATCTGGGCGGGCATGACTGGCTGATCGGTGAGATCGTCGCCGTGCACGTTGACGAGAAGATCCTTGATGAGAACGGAGAGCTTGACCCGGCGAAGGCCGATCCGCTGCTGTCCTTCTGGGGTGAGTACTGGACAGCCGGCGGCCCGCTGACCGACTGGCACTCAAGCCGGTAACGCAGCTACTCGGCCCAGGCCTACGCAGGTGCGTCGGTGATGCGCCTACCATGGGGAGGACTATGCGCAGCAATCCGGCAGTGAAGGCTGGCGACAGCATACTGGGACAGTGCGCTTTCGGCGTATTGCGGGCTCACAATGCCCTGCGGCGAGCGCTCATTCCGCGTTTCCGCCCCGGAGCCGAGCCTGGGGACGAGGCGCGAACGATCGTCGTCGGCAAGCTATGCTGTCTGGGCGACGCCGTGCTGGCAGTCCCGGCGATCCGCGCCCTGAAGAAACGCTGGCCAGAGGCACATCTGATCGTCCTGTGCACGCCGCGCAGTTCCGCGGCCTTCGCCGAGTTGCCCTTTGTCGACGAGAT
>JALGSS010001089.1 GCA_029821745.1 Candidatus Zipacnadia bacterium | reverse complement strand
CCCGTGGGATCGCGGCGCAACCGACGCGGCCATGTCCCACTTCCTCCCCACAGACTTCGACTCGGACGCCCGGGCGTCGCTGCTCTGGGCCGTGACTCAGGCAGGCGTGAAGCCCAGCGTCGCCCTGTCATCCCCGGTGGTTGAGTGGAGTGCGGTGGATTCGGACGAGGGTACGGCGATCTTGCTTATGAACTGGACGGGCACGCCGATCAACCGGCTCACGCTGACACTCCGCGGCGATCTCGCGGACAGCAATGTGCGCTCGATCCAGCGAGGCCGCCTGAAACCCGTCGACACGGGCGAGGGCTGGGTAGTCACGCTGCCGCTGGACGTCACCGACTGCATCACGATCCGCCCCGCTCCTTAGCGGCGCCGGAGGAGAAAGCCCATGCGGAATGCCTTCGCCGTAGGCCTCATCCTGCTCGCAGCCGGCACCTTCGCCGAGCCCGTTGACGTTGTGGACGAGCCCCTGGGCGCGCGATACTCCCTGGGCATGACCCTCTGGCATCTGGGCCACAGCGCGCGGATGATCGAGCAGTTCCAGGAGTACGCGGAAGTGTTGGGGCACGAGCCCGCCGACCTGCTTCCGGCAGAGCGACTCCAGGCCCCCGGGGAGCTGTACTCGGTGCTCCTGGAGCCGGAGTTGCTCAGCGAAAAGCAGCGCACGGGCTGGGGCGTCAAAGACGGCTTCCTGACAAGCGGCGCCGGCGACCAGGGACCCTCGGTGTCCTTCCCGCTAAGTATCCCTCGCGCGGGACTCTACCGCCTCTGGGTTCAGTACCAAGGTTGGACCAACGGCACGGGCGTCACGCGGCTACGAATCTACCCGAAGGGCAAGGAGCATCTGGCTCCGATTCTCAACGATGAGATCTACGACTACGCGGTCGGCACCGAGGGGCTGAACTGGAAGGACACCCTCGTCGATCTTGAGGCCGGAGACTACACCGTCACGCTCAGTCACGTGACCCGCTGGTGGCATCACGGCAAGGGCCCCCGTGGGTACTGCCGGCGCTGGATGGACTGCCTGTATCTCACCGAGGCCTTGTGGGCCGAACCGCCGGGTGTGGAGGACAGGGAGGCCATACGGGCCGCCGCCGATCCGGACGGCATTCAGTGGACCATCCAGCGGCGGACTTCCGATGAGGAAGCCGAGAGTTGGTCGCGTTGGCAGGTGCGCCCTGTTTCGTGGGAGGACCGCGAGACGAGCCCCGAGCTGTTCGATCTCAGCCGTCGGTTCTGGCGGGAGCAGGTCGATGCTCTTGCTGAGATTGGGTACGACGAAGCCGACGTGCCGGACTACCGCGAGGACGTGCGCCAGGTCATCTTCGACGACCGGTGGAACATGGTCGGCAATCCGGTGCGCATCCGGCGGCAGGTTGAGGCCCTGCAAAGCGACATCCGAACCGAGCCCACGCCCCACGTGTACGAGTGGATCAACGCCGGGGAGTTCGACGAGGTGACGGGGAGTTGGGAACGCAAGGGCACCACGCTGTGGGCCACCTACTCCGACTTCCGGGGGGAGGCCAAGCATGCTCTGAAGGCGCCCAAGGACGGCGAGTACACCTACCATGCGCCGTGGCGGGTGACGGTCAGCGCCCCCGACGGCGGCACGATCCAGTTCGACCGCGATCAGCAGCTCTACCCAAAGGACGGCGCGTCCCGGGCGGCCTGGCAGAAGATCGGCGCTCTGTCCGTGCAAGCGGGCGACCCGATGCAGTTCTCGATCGTCCCCCTGAGATTCAAGCGCCCTGGAACGTACCGGGGCATCTACTCCTTCCTCATCACCACGGACGCCGACTATGTGCCTGATGGGTCCATCAGGCCGGCGATCACCACGGAGCAGTACGTGACTCGGGCGCGCAGCCTGGGTGCGGACCCCGCTTCGGGCTACATGCTCTGGTCAGCGGTCGATGCCTACGCTCCGCTGTCTCAGGTCTCGTGGCCCACCGACCTGGCTCAGGGAGCGATCAGACAAGTGACGGCCGACGGCACTGAGCGGCGGATCGCTATGGCCGCGGACACATTCCGGGGCATTCCCATTCACCTGCGCAGTCTGCAGGCCGATCCCATCTCCCTTTCCGTGAACTGCGGGCCCTTGCAGGGCGAGGCCGGGACCTTCGACGGCAAGCTCACGTGGCGGGTCATAGGTTTCGCGCCCCACGGGACCCACCGCGAGCATTGGAGCCCGTTCTTCCTTCTGCGCAGGCCATCCGTCACCGTG
>JALGSS010001088.1 GCA_029821745.1 Candidatus Zipacnadia bacterium | reverse complement strand
CGCGTATTCCGCAAGCGCGAGTTCGTGGGCGATGGCTCACGTATTGACCTGTTCGACCACTTCATCTACTGGGCCGAAGCCAACGGCCTGTATGTGTACCTGACCTTCGACCGCTTGCGTATGCCCTTCAAGCCGGGCGACTACGATATCCTGCCCTCGGCGGGCGCGGAAGACGAGACGGCCTGGAAAGCCGCTGTGGCGGCGTCGAATGAGAAGCGCGCCAACGAGCACCTGTACTTCGTTGATGAGCGCCTGGGAGCCGTTCAGGCTGAGTACGTCCGCCGGCATCTCGACCACTACAACCCGTACACGGGCCGCCGCGTTGCCGACGATCCCTTCGTCGCGATCTACGAATTGAGCAACGAAAACGGCTTCCCGACGATATTGCTGGAGGGGAAGTTTCGCCAGTGGCCTGAGTACTTCCAGACGGTGCTGCAGGGGCGCTGGAATTCCTGGTTGCGCGAGCGCTACCCGACCGACGCCGCCTTGCGCGAAGCCTGGGGAGCCCTGAACCAGGCTGAGGCCCTCGGCGACGGAACGGTCGTCTTCGCGCCGACGGGGGGCGAAGCGAAGGAGTACCCCGCTGCCAGACTCGCCGACGTGCGCCGGTTCGTCTACGACCTGACCATCGGCTACTCGAAGAAGCTGGAGACGATCATCCGGGAAGCCGGCACGTGTTCGGCGAGGGCTCCCGTCACCTACGACACCATCTTCCAGCACAAGCACACGTGGTACTACCCGATGAGCCAGGGCACGTGTCAGGCGGTGGGCACGTACGTGAGCGGGAGCCTGGAACTGGACCGCGAGAAGTCCTGGTTGGGGCGCGTGCCGACGGGCATCTACAACATCAGCAACTCCACGGTGGACGGCAAGCCGATCGTTGTCTACGAGAACAACATTCTGAAGCCCGCCGCCGGCCGTGCCTACTACCCGATGCTGATCTCCACCTACGCGTCCACCCACGACTGGGACGCCGTATTCTGGTATAACTGGTCCAACGGCACGGTGACGCAGCAGTATGACGATGAGGCCTATGATCTCATCGGGCTCCGGTATTCCGTCCCCGAGCACACCTGGCACGGGATCGTGTCGGCGACCGATGAAGTGCTGCTGTCCAGCCTGCGTCTTGGCGGCGAGATCTTCAAGCGGTTCTTGATCCCACCCGCGCCGGACCCGGTCGTCATCACCATCGGGCGCAATGACCTCTTGGGCCCGCGGACCTGGATTGGCGATGTCTCGATCCCGTACCCGAAGGATGCCCCAGGCCCGTACGTGGAAGCGGCGGCCATCGGCGCCACGGATTTCGAGTTCACTACACGGTACCGGTATGATATGGCTGCGGAGAAGTCGAGTGTGTCTGCGCCGCTCATCTCGCATACGCCGACAGTCTGCGAGCCGGTCGAGGGCGTGCGCTACGACTTCGAGCGAGGGCTGATCGAGGTCGACTGTCCCGAGGTCAAGGCGGTGGTCGGCTTCACGGATGGGGAGTGGTCGACCCCCGACGGGTTTTCCGTGTCGGCCACAGACTGCCCCTTCTTCTGCTGGGGACTGCTGAGCACCGACGGCCTGCTCACCTGGGGAACGTATGGCGAGAATCGCGGAAGGGTTCTGCGGGAGGATCCTGATTCAGTCAAGGCAAGCGTCTCCCGTCACGCCAAGCTCGTCGCCGGATGGGGCTATGGGCCGCCTGACATCGCAAGGCCGGCACTGAACATCAAACTGCCCCGGCCCGCGACCGTGGATGCCGTTGACTTCCGTTGGCGGCCGCTGGCGAGCCAGACTGGAGACGCGATCGATCTGCCTGAAGGGCAGCGTCTGTTCGTGGGGCGCGTGAAGTGGCAGGATGAGCAGACGGACCCGTAGTCGCAGCACGTGAACGCAAAGCTAAGCCGATCCACACCTCTGGGAGTTGACCATGCTATCACGCGAACGTGTCGCCGCCGTCATTGAGCACCAGAAGCCTGACCGCATCCCGATCTACGCATGGGTCAGCGCGAACCTGTCGGAGCCAATCACGGAACACTTCGGGTCGGTCGCGGCTCTTGAGGACAAGTACGAGTTCGACTTCGCGCACCTGTTCGGCGGACCGTCACCGTACCCGCAGGAGGGGTTGGCTGAACTGCGGCAGGCTGCCGGCGGCCCCATTGAACCCCGCGCGCTACTTGATCTGGAGCTGTCCGATCCCAATGTCGCGGAGACGTACGGGGACATCGCGGATCAGATTCGGCACCACAAGGAGGAGCGCGGGCGCTTCGTCTACGTCCAGACGCCCGGGATCTTCGAGTGCCTCAACGGGCCCTTCGGGATCGAGAACCACCTGGCCTACCTCGCGCTGTATCCGGATGACTTGCGGGAGGTCTATCAGCGCCAGGCCGAGTGGAACAAGGCCTTCGCGCTCAACTGCGTGGAGCTCGGGGTAGACATGGTCCACGTGTCTGACGACTGGGGGGCGCAGGTGGGCCTGATGTTCAATCCGAAGACTTGGTGGGAGCTGATTCACCCGGCCCACCGCGTTGTGACCGAGGCGGTCAAGGCCACCGGCACCTACGTGAGCCTCCACAGTGACGGCAACGTGAACGCGGTCATCGACGGGATCATCGACCTGGGCTTCGACGTCTGCCACCCGTGGCAGGAATCCGCCGGGATGAGCCTGCAGGGGTTCAAAGAGCAGTACTCTCAGACTTTCACGGTCATGGGCGGGCTGGATGTGCAGACCACCATCGGTTTCGGCAAGCTCGACCATCTGCGCGCAGAAATCGAGCGCGTGATGCGCCTGTTCGCCGACGGAGGCTTGCTGTTTTGCACCACTCACTTCGTGCAGGACCACTGCACGATGGAGGAGCTCATCGTCGCCCTCGACACGGCCTACGAGCTCTCGCGAGCCGTCGCCCGGTCGTCGTAGGGCGGTTGAGCCGGCCCGAA
>JALGSS010001087.1 GCA_029821745.1 Candidatus Zipacnadia bacterium | reverse complement strand
AAGAAGAAGACGATGTTCGGCTTGCGTTCATTTGGCATTGGCCGTTGCCCTCCCGTCAGATCAACGTCGTCTCGTGCGCTCTGTCTACTCGTCGGTTCCTCTTATCTTCAGGACGATCGCGTGTTCACAGGGCAGGTCGCCGGGGAGCTTCACCCGCAGACCAGTCTCGTCCCGGGTCCACTCCAGCGCCCCGTCCGCCCCGAGCAGCTCCACAGTCCCGATGCTCTCGGTGTGGACCGTGAGATTCGAGCTCAGCGTCCGCACAGTCACCTCATCCTCTTCCGGGCAGCCGAGGACGGTGGCATACAGCGCATCATGTCCCACTGTGAACCGGATATCCTCCCACTGTGAACCGGATATCCTGGGCCGAGAACGCCTCGCGCTTCGTGTCGTTGAACGACCCGCCGACTACCTCCGTGGGGCCTTCGCCGTATACCTTCCAGGGGCGCGTCCCGTAGATTGCCTCACCGTTCACTTCGAGCCACTTACCGATGTCCAGCAGCATCTCTTGCTCCGGCTCGGGAATGCTTCCGTCGGGGCGCGGCCCGATGTTCAGCAACAGGCACCCGTTCTTGCTGATGATGTCGACGAGATCGTGGATGATTGAGGCCGAGGTCTTGTAGTCCTGGTTCGCCACGTAGCCCCACGAGTTTTTCGACACCGCCGTGTCCGTCTGCCAGTACAAGTCGCGGATGCCGGGGAGTTGCCCTCGCTCGACGTCGAACACCGCGGCATTCGGCGGATAGGCATCATTCTTGTAGTTGATCGCAACGCCGAGGCCCCATTCAGCCGCGCGGTTGTAGTAGTAGGCTGCGAACTTCTTCAGATACGGGCGGAAGGCCGGTTCCTCGATCCACCAGTCGAACCACACGACCTGGGGGCGGTACTTGTCCACGAGTTCGCACGTGCGCGCCAGCCAGTCCTCGAGGAATTCCTCATCCGGCTGCGTGTCCTTGGGCTTCGCGGGACCGTACAGGCCCGCATACGCCGGATCCTGAACGTCGGAGTCAAACTGCATGCCGCCATCCATGAACCACCAGTGCTCTGCCCGGTGCGAAGACACGCCGAAGACCATCTCCCGAGCGCGGACCTCGTCGGCCAACTCGCCGATGAAGTCACGCTTGGGGCCCATCTTCGCGGCGCACCAGTCCGACAGCCCGCAGTCGTACAGCGGGAAGCCATCGTGATGCTCGGCGACGGGCACGACGTACCGCGCGCCTGAGTTGCGGAACAGCTCGGCCCACTGGCCGGCGTCGAACTTGTCAGCGGCGAACTGCGGGATGAAGTCCTTGTACCCGAACTCCGACTGCGGGCCGTACGTAGCCACGTGATGCTCGAACTCCTTGGAGCCCTGCTGGTACATGTTGCGAGGGTACCACTCGTTCCCGAACCCCGGAACCGCATAGACGCCCCAGTGGATGAAGATGCCGAATTTCGCGTCCAGATACCACTCGGGGACCGTGTAATTGACCAGGGATTCCCATGTGGGATCGAAGGGCCCGGCAGGTACGCGTACCTTCATGGTGTCTCTCCCCTTCTTGGCGGCAAGCTCTCTCGTGGGTCGAGTTCGGAGGTGTGTTGAAAAACGGATGACCCATGGCCGTGGGGTGTCACGGTGTGTGTGACGGGGCCCCACGGAGGCTGTGAGATGCATTGCACGGGGACCCGTCGGACACGACGCGGCACCCCGTGCCCATCAGCGCCTTTTTTTTCACCACAACATTGGAGGCGCCCCCGCGACGCATGTTCGCTCCGACCGGCGTGGTCGGCAGGGAAACCGGCCCGACCCGCGTGCAGTATAACCAGACGCACAGCGACTAGGAAGAGGGTGCACGCGACCGACTTCGTCGGCGGTTGACAGCCATCAGTCCAGCGGGGTATGGAGCGCCTCGGCGACGACTACATCTGCGTGCGCCCCGACGAGCTTGACCGCCTGTTCCACGAGGCCCAGATGCCGTGAGCTCCCGCCTCCGCAGTCAGCGTTGCCTCCGCCCACTGACACGTGGTGGACGCTGCCGTGTTTCCCTCTGGTTCGCAATGGGAGGCAGCC
>JALGSS010000137.1 GCA_029821745.1 Candidatus Zipacnadia bacterium | reverse complement strand
GACATGCTTACCTCTGACGAGGGCCGCGAGCTATCGGGCATGGTGGACCCGTACACCTACCGCGACCGGGCCAAGATGCCCAAGCTGATCGTGTCGGGGACGAACGACCCGTACTGGCCGCTGGATGCGGCTAACGACTACTTCGAGGAGTTGCCCGCACCTCGCTATCTGCTCTATGTTCCGAACTCCGGGCACGGCCTCGACGACCGGGTACGAGTGCTCAACGGGCTGTGCGGATTCGTGGCCGCGACGGCCGGGGAACTGCCCTTTCCGAAGCTGTCATGGAAGTTTGACGACGCCGAAGACGGGGTGCGCTTGGCGGCGAGCAGTGATCAGGAGCCCCGGCGTGTGCTGCTGTGGACTGCATCGTCACCGACGAAGGACTTCCGGCCTGCGAAGTGGATGAGCGAGGAGTTGGAGGCGACTGAGGCCGGTTACAGCCACACCCAGGCGCAGCCGGAAGAGGGCTATGCTGCGTTCTTCATGGAGTTCGCCTACGACGCGGGCGGTCGCGATTTCCCAGTGTCCACCCAGTTGCGCATCGTCGGCCCGAAGTGAGCTCTGGACAGACCCGCCCGCTTGCTCAATGGGCCATCCTCAGACGTGTTCTGGAGAACGCGCTACTTCCCGAGAGCTCCTCTTCCCAGACGCCACACGACGAGACCAATCACAAGCAGGCCGATGAGAGCGACGAGGATCACCGCCGGCCCCGTGGGCAATGGCAGGGGCGCGTTGCCCTCCAGGTCCTCGATCGGGGTGATCATCCCGCCTTCACCCTTGAGCGCCTCGAGAACCCCCTCGACGGACTTGTGCTCGTCGCACAGCGCCCGGAATTCATCTCGATTCAGAGGCTCCTTAAGCCCCATCACCTCGACGAAGCGCTCCGTGGGGATCCAGTACTCCGCATCGTCGAAGTCGGCTGTGGCGCCCGTCACTGCCGGCGGGTCGACATAGCTCACCTTCACCTTGGTTAGCCCCACACCGACAACACACCAGAAACGGTTGGGGCCCATAGACACAGGGACCATCATCCGGACGTCTCGCGCCATGTCGGGATCGTCCTGCCAATTCTCCAGCCATTCCTCGGCGAATTGCATGGCGTCACCGGGATCCCGCGTCTGCCATTCCTCCTCGGGCCATGGCGACAGGCCGATATCCCTGCAACTGAAAAGCTGGGCGCCGATCAGCAGCTTCTGCAGGTCGGTCAGTTCGCTGTCGATCGGTTCCTGCCTCTCAACTGCCCCTTCATCCCGCGCGTGCAACTGCAGAGCTTCCGGACCAATGCGCTCACGTAGCTGTGTGCGCAGGAAGTCGTAGGCCTCCGCGAATCGCAGATAGGTGGTCGGGATGGGCTCGACAGCGAGGTGGGGCGTCACTGAGACGGGTATCATGCCCATCGTCATCTCAAGCTGCTTGGCGTGGGTCTCCCTCACCTGGCTTATCACGGACTTGAACTGTGACTCGAGCAGTCTCTTGTACTTCTCCCCCAACTCCAGCTTGTCGCCCTCGGGCATCGTGTCCGTCAGCAGCAGTGGCTCGAGAGCGAACTGTTGGTACTCGTACCATCCGGAGTCATCGGTCGGCCTAAGATCGATGGTGCCATCACGCACGCACGCGATGAACTCGTTCATGCCTCCGAAATGCGCGGCGGCGGTCTCCTTTGCCTGCGACTGGGGCAACACGGCGAACCTCTTCCGACCGGCAGTCCCCAGGTTCTCCGCAAGGGCCATGGCTTTCGCTTTGTCGTTTGCTGCTGTCTCAAGCTCTGCCGCACTGCCGGCGGCAGCGACCATGTCGCTCAGCCTTGCCCACGTCAGCTTGTTGGTGAGCCGGCTGTACAGCGCGTTCAGGGCCTCGTACTCACGCTTAAGGTGCGGCGTGGTCTCGATCACCCACGCAATCAACGCGGCGGCCGCGACCTCAGCGGGCTCGTCCATGTCGTAGCGGTGCTGAAGCGCCGTATCCCGTCTGAAGATGCGCTCCAGTTGCAGGTTCCAGGTATAGAATGAGATCGGCTTGCGGGACAAGTCTTCGGCCGGCGAGTCCACCACGCGTGACGGCTTGGCGCCCACGGGGATGTCGGCGTTCTTGAAGGCCCCCCAGATGCGCGATGTGGCCAGGTGCGCGGCCTGCTTCCCGAAGTTCGTCTTCAGTTGCGCGGCGTCCACGACTGTGAGCAGTTGCCACAGCAGTTCGCGCTTTCCCAGACCCAACTTACCGATCCCGTCCTCGACGGCGAGTTCTACGGCAGCGTACACCCCGTCGTCGAATCGCTTGCACTTGCCGTATATCAATGAGACGGAAGGGAGTAGAGTGCCGTGGGCCGACTGGACTGCTTCGTGGGCATCGGTGAAGTTCTTGAACAGGCCGCGCGCTAGTTGGGCCTGTTCGGGCTGATCCTCGAACTCGTCGATCACCTCGATCTCGAAGCGGGCCTTCGTGTTGTCGACGGTGACCGTCTGTCCGTACTCCTCGAACTCCCGCACAAGTGTCGGGACCTGCGCTTGCACTGCACCGGCAAGTAGGATCCCCAGCAACACCAATGAGACCGTCCGACTGCAATGGTACATGGTATAATCCCCCTGGTGCGCACGTCGCGCTCCGGCTAGTTGAGGCGAGTATCCAACCCCACCGGATGGCCATGACCACCAACGCGTCTCCACAGAGTCAAACGTCTCAGCCCGGCACGAAGTGCCCTAGCGTGCGCGCACTGATGATCGCATTCGGGCTGCTTGTCGTCGGGAATCTGTGGGTCCGCCAAGCCGAACTCATCACCCTGAGCTGTCAGGTCAGCATGAGCGTTCCGCCGATCCCCGCGCTCATGGGCCTCATCTTCCTGCTCGCCGTGCGTCCGGTGCTGGCGCGCATCTCCAGGCGCTGGAGGCTCTCACGACAGGAAATCATCACAATCTATGTGTTCCTCGCCATGGGTATCGCGCTCTCATCGGGCGGCGCCTTGCGGCAGATGGTCCCCAACTTCGTCGCTCTCCAGTACTTCGCCGGCCCGGAGAACGGATGGGATGCGTTCCGCCAGTTCATCCCGTCCTGGATCGCCCCCACTGACGACGAGGTGATCCGCGGGTTCTTCGAAGCGTCGGAGAGCGGGGTCCCGTGGGGCGCGTGGGCTCTGCCCGTCGGTTCATGGGCGCTGTTCGTGGTGCTGCTGTTCACCGGGCTGCATTTCATGGCCGAGCTGTTCGTGGACCACTGGACCGAGCGCGAGCGCTTGTCCTTCGCGCTCAACGAGATTCCACTCATGCTCACGGACGCCGCCGGAGACCGGGGGCTCCCAGCGCTGTGGAAGGACCCCGTGATGTGGATCGGCTTCGGCCTGGCGACACTCCACAATGGCCTGAACATATTGCATGCCTTCAACCCGGGCGTCCCGGCGTTGGGCTTGTCTTACGACGTCGGCGCGCTGTTCCAGGATCGCCCGCTGAGCGCCGTCCAACCCCTCATCGCGTGGTGGCGGCCCGAGGTCCTCGGCTTCGGGTACATGATGCCCCTGGAGATCGTCACCTCTGCCCTGTTCGCGTACGGCCTGCTGCTGAGCGAAGCGGTGGGCGCGGTCGCTATGGGCTATGATATCCCCCGGTTCCCCCACTTTGAGCCCCAGGCAGGGGGCTGTTTCATCGCGATGGGACTGATCATCACCTGGACCGCCCGTGACCACATCGCCCGGACATTCCGCGAGCGGCCCGGCGTGCTGTGGGGCCTGCTCGTGGGCGTCGCGGGCACAACGGCCTGGTGGTGGGCGGCCGGCATGTCACCGGTCACAGTCCTGCTCTTCTTCGGGCTCGTCTTCGTGTTTGCGCTGAGCTACTCGCGCCTTCGCTGCGAGGCCGGGGTGCCGCTACAATGGGCGTTCCCGGTCACCGAACAGTACCGCATACCGATGGCTTTCTTCGGCTCCAAGGCCTTCCACACGAACCACAGCTTCCAGAACCTGACCCTCATGTCTGTGGCCTGGTTCATCCCCCGTGGCTACCTCTCGGGCTTGGGCGCTTACCAGTTCGAGGGCCTCGAACTCGCAGAGCAGAGCAAGGTGAGTCGCGACGTCATGCGCACCACATTGTTCCTGGCCGTCGTCCTGGGCACGCTAATCTCGTTCGTGGTTCAGCTTAGCGCCTACTATCAGTTCGGGGCGAACTTCCTGGAGGGCGGTTCCCACAGCGGCGGCATGCGGGTAAGCTCCGCCACGTATGCGTTCAAGATGCTGGCCCGCTATTCCAGAAGCCACGAAGCCCCGAATACGAGTGAGAGCATCGCTGTCGTCTGGGGCCTGCTGGCGACCCTGTCCCTGACCTTCCTGCGCCACCAGTTCCTCTCATTCCCCATCCATCCCCTCGGGTTCGTGCTGGGAACTGTCCGCGGGTATCGCACGTGGGCTGCGCTGCTGCTTGCCGCCATCGTCAAAGCCCTCGCCCTGCGGATCGGCGGCGTTGGCCTGTATAGGCGGCTGATCCCGGGAGCCCTGGGTGTGGTCCTCGGGCATTTCGTGATGGCCGGCGGAATCTGGAGCATTGTCGGGGCCTTCGGGGGCGAGGCATTCCGCGCGTACCAAGTCTGGTTCGGGTAAGGCCCTGTTCGGGCGCAGCCGGTCCTGCAGACGTCCCGCAGATACTGGAGAGGCGAACGAAGGTCTCTTCCCCTGCTTCGCCGAAATGTCCCCCAATCCACCACTCTGGGGGGGAACCTTCTTCCATGATCGCCCGTGTTCACTCCGCAGCAATACTTGGGATCGATGCGTACGCTGTCGAGGTCGAAGTCGACATAAGCCGCGGTCTGCGCAAGTTCGACATCGTTGGCCTGCCGGACGCTGCTGTGCGCGAGAGCCGTGAGCGCGTGCAAGCCGCGATCAAGAATTCCGGTTTCGAGTTCCCGGCTGAGCAGATCGTCGTCAATCTCGCGCCTGCCGATGTGAAGAAGGCCGGCCCGGCGTTCGACCTGCCGATCGCTCTCGGGATCCTTATCGCCGGCGGCCAGGTCAGCATCGACGATGAGCTCAACACCTCGGTCGTCATGGCCGAACTGTCTCTCGACGGCATCCTGCGGTCAGTCGCCGGCGCCCTGCCTGTGGCTATCGGCGCCAAGTCCTGGGGGAAGCACTGCCTGATCGTCCCCGTGGACAATGGCAAAGAGGCCGCGGTTGTCGACGACTTCGAGGTCTATACAGCCGAGACACTCTACGACTGTGTCTGCCTGCTTGAGCAAGGGTTCATGACCGCCCCGGTGCAGGTTACCGCCGAGGACATGGACCTGAAGGCCCAACCGTACACCGTGGACTTCGCCGACGTGAAGGCCCAGGAACACGTTAAGCGCGCCCTGGAGGTAGCGGCGGCGGGTGGCCACAACATACTCATGGTCGGCCCGCCCGGTTCAGGCAAGACGATGCTTGCCCGGCGACTCCCCGGCATCCTGCCGCACATGACCCTCGGCGAAGCGCTGGAGGTCACGAAGCTTTACTCCATCGTCGGGCAGATGTCCAAGAAGGATGCCCTGATTCGCGAGCGGCCCTTCCGCAGCCCGCACCACACCGTGAGCACGCCGGGCCTTGCCGGTGGCGGGTCCATCCCGCAGCCCGGCGAGATCAGCCTGGCTCACAACGGCGTCCTATTCCTCGACGAGTTCCCCGAATTCAGTAGCTCAGCCCTGGAGGTCCTGCGCCAGCCACTGGAGGACCGCGAGGTGACGATCTCCCGCGCCCAGATGGCGCTGACGTTCCCGGCCAGCTTCCAGCTCATCGCCGCCATGAACCCTTGCCCGTGCGGCTTCTACGGCGATCCGATCAAACCGTGCACCTGCGCAGCCGGCAGCATCGCGAAGTACCAGAAGCGCATTAGCGGCCCGCTGCTGGACCGCATCGACATCCATGTCGAGGTCCCACGCCTTAGCCCCGAGGAACTGATGGATCGCCAGCCGGGAGAGCCCTCGTCGAGCATCCGGGAGCGCGTCATCGCCGCGCGGGATCGCCAGATCGTGCGGTACGCCGAGACGCCCTTCCTGCACAACTCGGACCTGGCTTCGAAGGCCCTGGAGGAGTTCTGTGGGCTGTCGGAGGAGTGCCAGTCGCTGCTGCGCTCGGCTATCGACCAATTCGGCCTGTCGGCCCGTGCCCACGACCGGATCATCAAGCTTGCGCGGACCATCGCGGACCTCGATGGGGCCGACGACATCGCCGTGCCCCACATTGCCGAAGCGGTGCAGTACCGGAGCCTGGACCGCAAGTTCTGGGGGTAGGCGTGTCGGCCGGCCGAGGCTGACGCGCGGGCACACCGTTCCTCAAGCAATCGCAGACCCAGTGCAGGCAGAGGGGATTCGTCCCCGGCTTCCGGGCCAGACTGCGCCGGTGATCTCTCAGAGGGCCCGCGCCAGCAAGTAGGTTCCCACTGTGAGCGCCACGAAACTGAGTTCCACCGGCAAGGCCGCGCCCATCACTCGCAGCCGAGGGCACAGACCCCGGACGTCCCTCTCGCCGAGCGCCTTGATGAACGTGAGCACCGTCTGCGAGCCGCCGAGGAGAAGCAGGAGTATGGGCGCGAACCATGCCGGATCGGCCTGCGTCACCGGAGCCCAGAAGAGACCCCAGCCCACGGCTGCGACTATCAACCCCGCGTTCCACCACAGATACCGTCGCGGCGCAAGCTCGCGACGCCGCCGATGCTCCACGCGGCTGCACCAACTGCCGCCAGCACAACGGGACTCGACCGAGAACCGGCGGTCGCGAGAGCGGCGCCCATCAACGCGCCGGGAACCATCGCGCC
Source organism: Candidatus Zipacnadia bacterium (assembly GCA_029821745.1). Taxonomy (GTDB): domain Bacteria; phylum Armatimonadota; class Zipacnadia; order Zipacnadales; family JABUFB01; genus JALGSS01. Next base: position 2,274 of record JALGSS010000137.1, on the reverse strand, counting down.
ATTCTGTCCCCCGAACACGCCACGGATGCCCCAGCCCAGACATCCAGCCAGCGCAGTGAGGGCGACGCATCCCAGTATCTCGCCATCAAGCATAGCGGGCCTCCCCGCTCTGGGCCACTGACACCTTAGGCGCCGGCCTGCAGCTTCTCCTGGATCATCCGGGCCCCGATGGCGGTGACACTGCGCAGTTCGTTCCACGCGAGCCATTGAGCCGGGCTGCCGGGCATCGAGCTCAACCCGGCCGCCGCGAGCTCCGCCAAGCGCGTGCGACACACTTCCAGCCCGTCCAGGCAATCGGCGACTGAGGCGTAGTTCCACAGGTAAGCCCGAGCTTCCTCGAGAAGCGGCGTTGGATCGTCGGGGCCCGTGAGGTTCCAGGGCGTCACTTCGGCGCCAGGCGGCTCAGCATCGCTCGCGCGCGCAAGACGAGCGGCCTCATACCCCGCACGTCGGCCAAACACGAGGCAATCGACGAGAGCGGCACCGCCGGGTCGCCCCGCGCCGAAGACGCCGCCAGTGCACTCGCCGGCCGCATACAGGTGCGGGATTGACGTTGCGCCTTGCTGATCGATCGCGATCCCTCCCGTCGTGTAGTGGGCCAGGGGGGAAACGCGCACCGGCTCGGATTCGACGGGGAAATCGGGCAGCACCAGATCTCTGATGCGGGCGAAGGCCTCGGACTGCCAGTCCACAGCGGTCAGGTCCAGGAAGGCGTCGAATCGCTCGTCGTCGCGCTCCCGGCTGGTCGCACGTTCTTCCCAGACGTGTGGCAGGTCCGAACGGCGGGCAGGGGTACCGTCTGCAAGCCGCAGCTCCCCCTTCCTGAAGGCCGATCCGAGATTGGCGGCGTCGAAGGGCTCCTGGCCTTCCGCAAACCCGAGGCCGTGGAAGTGGACGAAGGCCAGGTCACGGACACGGGCGCCGGCGCGCATCGCCATCGCAACACAGTCCCCGGTGGTGCGGCCGCGATTGTCGTGTCGCGGGTAGATGCCTGCGTGTCCGCCGCCGCATAGCACTGTGGATCGGGCGCGGATCGCGATCGTCTCTCCCGATGCCAGGTCGAGACCCGTGACCCCGGCACAGCGCCCATCCACGGTGAGAAGATCGCCGGCACAGACTGGCGAGAGGAACTCGACGCCCTTCGTGTGCGCATGCTCGATCAGTGGGCGTGTGATACCGAGACCGCGCCAGGGGTACGAGCCCGGGACGACCACGACACCGCGTCTCATTGCGTAGTCGACGCCGAAACGGTTCCGGAGCTCCGCGATGACGGCGGCGGTCTCGTAGGCCAGAACACGCTGGAGAACCCGGTCCGCATGGCCCCCGGACTTCTCCTCAAGCCTGGAGAGATACTCCTCTGCCGTGATCCCGCCCACGGCGCCGGATATGTGGCCCTCGGCGACAGCGGTCGAGTTGTCTAGGGCCGGCTGGGTCTTGGATATCACGAGGACGCGAAGGCCGAGGTCGGCGCCGGCGATGGCGGCTCTCAGGCCCGCCAACCCGCCACCCACGATCAAGACATCGGTGGTCAGATGCTGCATATCAGGTCACCTTGAGTGTTGCCGTGCTCAGTCCGTTCTGATGAGATGAACCGCCAGAGGTCCGAGCTCGACTCGATCAGCGGGAACGCGGCTTCCGGTCAGCAAGTCTTCCAGTCTGGCATCCGCCCGGACGAAGGGAACGCGTGTTGTCACCGGCTTCCGCGTGTGATTGACCAGCGCGACGTAGCGCCCCTCCGCGGAATCCGCGCGGAGGGCCTCAACGCGCGGGTACTTCACGGGGAAGTGGTGATGGCCACGCTCCGGGCTCCACCACAGGTAAGGCACGTCGACGATCTCACGACAGGCCGGTGGCAAGTCGGACGCTCCGACGGCGCTTCGCAGATCAGACCACTTGGGCAGCAGCTTGCCCCTACTGCGCAGTGCCTCGACGAGGGCCTCGGGCAGTGGGAGACCATACTCGTCGGTCGGTGGGGCAGTCCCGACGAAGAGCAGGTCGATCTCGGCGGGGAGTTGCGCGAGAGCGGTCGCCGCCGATGTCGTGAGCCACGGCGAACACACGACGAGCCTCTGCGCGCGAAGACTCCCCAAGTCCATGTCGGCGATGAAGCTCCAGGGCAGTCCAGTGCTCGCCGCGTGTGCGTATGCGGCCTCCAGCGCTGGGTGGTCCTGCACGCCGCTCTCGTTCGCCTCGGTCACAAGCACTTGAAATGAGGGCTCGCGACGGTTGAAAAGCCGCAGGACCTTCTCGACGCGGCGAAGGTCTGCCAGGATC
>JALGSS010000136.1 GCA_029821745.1 Candidatus Zipacnadia bacterium | reverse complement strand
TGCCGCGGCGGGAGTTTATGGAACAGGTCGGCGATGGAGTCGTCAACCAGTCGGCCGTTGGTGAGGACCGACGGCGACAACCCGCGCCTCTTCGCCCCCCGGTACAGGTCGGCGAAGTCGGCGCGAAGCAGCGGCTCGCCACCCGTGAACGCGATAAACAGCGTGCTCTCGTCGACCAGCACGTCCATCAACTCGAGCCAGAACTCCGTGGGGAGATCAGCGGGAGGGCGCCGCGTAGCGGGACGCAGGTAGCAGTGCGTGCACACGTTGTTGCATCGCTGGGTGATCTCGAGGGTCGCCAGGTACGGGTGACGCTCACCCGATGCCAGCCACGGAGATGCATCGTTGTCCAGCGTCGGGATGCCGGGGCAGTCCATGTGACCTCCGCGTGATATCCGTGAGAGATTCGGGTACCGAGTAGACAGGTCTGGGGCCTGCCTTCAGTCGTCGATCACCGCGTTGATGTCCCGCAAGTTGCGGAGGAGCTCGGCCACATCCGCGAACGCCCGATCCTCTGTCACCTCATACTCCTCGGTCAGGGCTTTCGCGATGGCCCTCTCGTCGGCGCAAGTCTCGATGAGTTCCCAGATCCGCGCGCCGACCTCGTTGAGGGTGAAGACGCTCTCGAGGTCCGCGGCGTCCCGGGCTATCGGCACCAACACCATCTCGCCGGCGACTTTCCGCACCACAAAGTCGGGGTTCTGCCGCATCGTGAACACTCCTGTCGGGGAAGAAGAGCAGGGCTATGTGAGAGAACGCGGATCGGCCGTGTATGCCGTGTCCGTAGCGACGGTCCGGTCCCACGCACGCGCTTAGCATGGCATAGCGGACCTACAAGCCCTAGCGGAAGTACGACCCGATCGCCGGGCCGATGTTCTTTACCAGGTAGCGCACGGCCTCCGGGGCCGATCCGGTCGAGGCGGCGAGCAGGAGCGCCACGCGCCCGCAGTGTCCGAGCCACCATGGGCGGCCCATCGCGCACCGGACCATCCGCGCCGCAATCCGGGGCCTGGCGAGCTGCTCCACAGTCCCCGGCGGCCATTGTTCTCCCCACAGCTCCGCCGTCACCTGCAGTATCACGCCCAACTGAATGCCGAGGCGGAACTTGCGGGCGTCCTCAATGGCCCACTCCCACTCCTGGGCACTCAGCCGTCGCGACAGGCGCATCATATCACAAAACCGCACGAGACAGTTCCCGTAAGAGGACCGCGCCAGGCCATGCCGGGTGACGTTCTCCGTGAGCGCGACGAGGGCAAAGTAAGGCTTCAGCGCGCGCACAGTGACCCCATCAACCGTCCACGGCTCGGATCGCGCGTGCAACTCCTCGGGCGACGGCCGCTGGGGCCACCAGCCCAGAGGCACCATGTGCGGCGTGACATGCAGGTCTACTGTCGTCTTCTCAGGCTGATCGATGCACTTCAGCGTGCCGCTGAACCGGGCGCGAAAACCCCGCGCGAGCCGCGCGCGAATCTCGTCCGTATCCACGGGCCCTTCGTCGGCCACGGGCGCGTAGCCCAACGGGCGCAATGCATCGATCGCCGGATTGATCCCGTCGATCGGGATAATCAGATCGATGTCCGTGTGCGGTCGCAGGCCCGGGTTGCCGTAGATGACCTCGCCCAGCCACAGGCCACGCATGACGATCGGGTCCACGCCGGCGTCCGCGAGGGCCGACAGGACGCCGATGGTGTCGCGTCGTCGCTGAATCGGTTGCAGCGCCGTCGAGTACGCGAGCCCGCGCCACCTGTTGAGCTCAGCAGGCGGCACTTCTTCGCTCAACTCACTCATCCAGCGGTCGGCGACGATGCCGGCGACACTGTGGCCGCGGGCAAGATCAAACAAACTCTCCCCGGCGCCCAAAACCTCGCGGCATCGCTCGGAGGTGCAAGCTGGATCAAGCAATGCGCAGATCCGCCGCATGTCCGGCGACAGCCCGGCAATACCCGCCGCGAACAGTCTGTGCAAGGGGCGCCCTCCTGTCGATGAAAGACTAGTTTTGTGAGGATTGTGCGGGCTGACGTCAACCCGACGCGTCGGCCGCTTCCCGTCTGTAGGTAACGGTCAGCAGGTTTTCGTCCGGATCGTAGTCGACCTCCGCGCCCAGGCATCGGAGCACCAGAGCAACGGGTCCGACGACGTTCCCACGCACCAAGCGCACGCCGGCGCCCAGATCAACGACTTCGCCGTCGCACACTGCATGCGCTGATCCCACCTGGACGACCAGCGCGTGGCTATCGGTCATCAGCGCCGCTGCCTGGAGCGCCTCGCTCCACTCGGCCCTCCCGCCGGCGGCCCGCACGAGGTCGCCCAGCGCGGCGAAGGTCGTCCCATTCCACAGGAAGGGGGACACGCCAAGCTCGGGGATCTGCCCGTTCACGGCGATGCGCAAGGACGGATGGACGCCCACGATCTCCACACGCGAATGGAGCCCCGAATTCTTCTCGGTGAAGCTCACTGTCCGTAGTGCACCGGGCGCCAGCGGGGGATCGAAGTACAGCGAGCGGCTGCGCCAGTCCCCGTCTTGCGGGAGGGCAAGGAGCGTTGGCGAGAAGGCCGTGCGGACCTTCATCTTCTCGAGAGGAAGGTCCGCGCCGTTGCGAACCGTCAGCCGGATCGTGCTAGAGCTCGGACCCTTGTGCTGAGCCTGGAAGATCACCGAGCCATCCACCACGTGCAGGCTCGCGACCGGCAAGGCATGAGCCGGGGCCAACATCCCCATCAAAGCGACCCCGACCCATGCTGTAGTGCGCATTGCACTGCCAAACGGCGTCACGTCTCTCATCATGCGTAAGGCTACCTTATCACCGGTGCGCGCTCGCCCGTGTCGCCCGATCGCCAGGCGGCTTCGGTGAGCTGAATGACTCGCAAGCCACAGGACGGCGGAGCTTGGATCTCCTCTTCATTGCGGATCGTCGCGATGAAGTTCTGGTCCGGATTCCACGTGCGTCCGAGCTCCTCGCCCGACACAACCCTCTTCTGCTCGCCACCGTCCCAGCGCCAGACCTCCGCGCCACGAACGGCCAGCGTGCCGTCCTCGCACCACATCGTTATCTCTTCGAAGAAATTCACTGCATGTCCGACGACGGCGAAGTTCGCCATCGCGCCGCTATCGAACTTGACGCTCATCGCGCTGAGAATGTCGACCTCCGACCCGAGGTTGTCGATATACGCGAAAACTTCGGCCGGCTGCAGGTCGGTCATCCACAGGATGATGTCCAGCAGGTGGCTACCCGAGTCGTTGAGCTGGCCGCCACCGGACAGGGCTATCTTCGAGCGCCAGGTGCCACGACCCACCTGCCCACGGTACCAGTTCTGCGACTGTAGGCAGGAGATGTAGTGGCACGGGCCAAGCTCCCCACTCAGGATGACCTCGCGGCAATACCGGTACGGGGCCATCACATGCCGCTGGTAGGAGATGCCGACCACGAGCTCGGTCTCCTCGGCCTTCGCTACGATGTCCTTCGCGTGCTCCACCGAGCAGACCATGGGCTTTTCGGTCAGCACGTGAAGCCCCTTGTCCAGCGCCGCCACGATCTGATCATAGTGGCAGGTGTGTGGCGTGGAGATCTCCACGGCGTCCATCTCGACGTCGGCCAACAGCTTCTCATGGTCCGCGAACTGCGGCACGTCAGCCAGCTTTGGATGGGCGTCCGTTGCGGCCTTGAGAGCGGCCCCGGCAGGATCACACAGCCCTACAATCTCGACACCGGCGATCTGCTGCAGCCGTCCCATGTGCCCGCGCGCATTGCCACCCGACCCGATCATGCCCACCCGAATCTTGTCTTGCGCCATGAGTCCTCGGCCTTCTTTCGTGTGTAAGCGGTTGACGCCGCCTCACCCGCCACCATGTCGTCTCACCACATGGCGTCCTGCGACCCGTATAGGGTAAATGATTTTGCACGGGGCGACAAACCCGTTTTCCCGGCTCTGTAGGCGCAACGTGATAATGTCCCATTGGAGAAGAGCAGAAATGTCCTGTTGTGGTGCCGTCGCTGTTCGGCGGGGAACCAGACGAGAGCGCATTACTCATGACCGCGACGTTGGGCTGCGGGGAGCGCTTGGGAACGCTGTCGCGGGGCGTCTTGATGGCGTGAATAGGGGCTCAAGCCATCGGACGAAGCGGGGTTGTACGCCGCGAGGATGCGCGGGTACAATGGATCGCGTGGGACGCGGCATCGACTTGGAACGCATGGCCGTGAACAGACGTTACACAAGAGCGTGGAGCGCCGAGGGTCGCGACCTTCACGCTCTGATCGCGCCGGTGCCCCTTCGGACCCACGCTACCGGCCATCCCTGCCGTCGCGTAGATCGGAGTCTATCGCCCTTGTCGTCCGTCATCCTGACCGTCATCTGTTCGTGTGTTGCACTGGCTCTCGCGGTGATCTCGATGCGCCGCGTGTTGACCGCGCGGACTCGCTGGGAGCAAGGGCACTCGCGCACGCCGATCATCGTGCGCTGGCTGTGGGCAGCCGGCGTCGCGTGCTGCGCGCTCACGTGTGGTCTCCTAGTCGCGATGGCGCTGTTCAACGTGGCTTCGCGGGGCACGGAGGGCGCCGTCGAGGGCAGCCTCGCCGCCCGGGTGGCGATCTATACGGGCGTCTTCGGCTACGGGATCGCGTGGATGCAGGGCCGCGTGCGCGTCAACTGGCCGGCGCTACGAAAGCCGGGGCCGCTGCTGCTTCCGCCGGCTCCCGATGAGGGCCAGGACGACGACGGACCGGACCGGTAGCGACGCAACACAGCCGTCATCACACCTGACACGGAATTGGGACCACCCACAGCATGTTTTTCCATTGCGACCTTCACGTCCACATCGGGCGCAGCAGCAGTGGCCGCCCGGTGAAGATCACCGCCGCTCGCGACCTCACCTTCGAGAACATCGCCATCGAGTGCGCCGAACGCAAGGGCATCGAGCTGGTCGGCATCGTCGACTGCGCCTCCCCGCCGGTCATCGAGGACATTGAGCGTCTCCTGGACGCCGGTGAGATGGTTGAACTCGACGGCGGCGGCTTGCGCTTCCGCGATCAGGTCACCGTTTTGCTCGGCGCGGAGTTTGAGACTCGCGAGACCGGCGGCGGCATGTCCCACCACGTGAGCTACTTCCCCGATCTGGCGCGCCTCAAGCACTTCTCGCAGACTATCGGCAAGCACGTCACGAACCTGGAGCTTTCCAGCCAGGCGTGCAAGCTCCCTGCGAACCTGCTGTTTCGCATGTGCCAAGATTGCAGCGGCACGTTCGTTCCGGCGCACTGCTTCACTCCTCACAAGAGCGTGTACGGGGCATCGGCGGATCGCGCCGCCGACATGTTCGGGGACGCGTGGGAGCGGATTCCCGCCATTGAGCTGGGACTCAGCGCCGACAGCCATCTGGCCGACCGCATCGCCGAACTGCACAGCCGCACCTTTCTGAGCAACTCCGATGCACACTCCCTGCCTAAGATCGGCCGCGAGTACAACATCATCGAGATGCAGGCCGGCACCTATGAGGAGTTCATCAAGGCCCTGTGGCGGGAGGATGGAAGACGGGTCATCGCGAACTTTGGTCTTGACCCGCGGCTGGGGAAGTACCACCGGACCTTCTGCGAAGACTGCAACTGGATCGCCCGGGGAGATCCCCCGCTGGACACCTGTGAGCAATGCGGCAGCGCGAAGGTCACGCTCGGGGTGTTGGACCGGATTGTCCAGATTGCCGACCATGACGAGCCGCAGCCGCCGGAGCACCGGGGCCATTACCAGTACCAAGTGCCGCTGCAGTTCGTCCCAGGGATTGGCGCCGTGGCCCTGGCAAAGCTCATCAACCGCTTTGGCAGCGAGATGGCGGTGCTTCACCAAGCGGACGAGGACGCACTGGGGCAGACAGTCGGGGCCAAGAAGGCGCACCTGATCGTCCTCGCCCGGGAGGGCAATCTCCCACTTCAAGCCGGAGGCGGAGGCCGCTACGGCAAGGCGGTCCCCAGCAACCCCGGCGCGATGAAGCTTCCGGGGCTCTGATGCTCACCGCCGGCCTGAGCACGAGCGGCCCCCGCGGGGGCGAATGACGGTGCGTGCCCGAACCCTCAATAGGTCGGTGGGATTGGCATGGAAGACGCGAAGCTTAGGCTCGAGGAAATTGAGCGCCTGATGGCCCGGCGCAGGAAGAAGCGCTTGAGCCCCCGGCGGCGGTGGATCCGCAACATTGTCCTGTTTCTTGTGGGGATGATGATCCCCTCAGTCATCTTCTCCGGCGCGCGCATGCAGTGCTATCGCGTCAAGGGAGAGGCCATGCGGCCCAGACTGCGGACCGGAGACGTGGTGATCGCATCCAAGACGCGATACTCCACCAAGTCCCTGCCTGCGCTGGGCACGGTAGTACTCCTCACGCGCCCGTCCGACCCAGAGGGAGAGGACACGTTGTTCGTGAAGCGAGTCGTGGCGCGCCCGGGGGATGATCTGGAGGCGAAGGACGGAAAGCTGCTGCGCAACGGGCGGCTCACGGACGAGCCCTTCATCCGCGAGGCCCTCATGTATGACTGGGACCCGGGTCCGTGTCCGGAAGGCCATGTCATGGTCCTCGGCGACAACCGCAATGAGAGCCAGGACAGCCACAACTGGGACCGGAGCGACAGTGGCGGCGCGTCGTCGGAGTATATCCCTGCCGACGACCTAATCGGCCAGGTGGTCTTCGCCATTTGGCCGCCCCAGCGCGCCGGTCGCGTGAAGTCGGAGTGACATTTAGCCGACCCCGGCGGGGGGTGTTGGAAGGGAACCAGAATAGCCGTGGGGTGTCGATGCCGCGCAATCGACGGGGCCCCACGGATGCCACGGATGCGCTAACGATGGCTGTGGGACCTGCGGGGCCCCGGTCACTGCATGACGTGACCACCCCGCAGCTATCCAGATGGTCTTCGCAGCGCAACCGGGGCTGCGGGGCTCAGCGGCTCCGGTTGCGAATGCAACTCGCCTCAACAGCGACTCGGCCACGAGTCGCTGGGCGCGGGAGCGGAGCCCCTGCGTTGTCATGACGCAGACTCTCGCAGTTGAGCACTAGCGCCGCCCGGCGTCTGAACTCAGCCCTCGCCCAGCAAGGCCCGCAGGTTCCCGCCGAGCACCCCCGCACGCTCCTCGTCGCTGAGCTTGAGCCGCGCCATGCCCTCCAACCCCTCGGCCTGCGTCTGCCACGGGAAATCGCTGCCCCAGATGATCTTCTCCAGCCCATGATCCCGCATGATCTTCCCGATCCGCTCGTCCGGGCAGATGCCGAAGATGTATGAGGCGTCGAGGTGCAAATCGCGCCCCACCAGCATCTCCTCCACACCATCCCACTCAAGGTACCCACCCAGGTGCGCGAGGATGAACCGGACTTCAGGGAACGTTTCGTGCAGGTGCAGTAGCCGCCGGGGCGTGGGCTGCAGGTTCTCGATCGGGATGATCTCCTGTCCGCCGTGCATCAGCACGATCAGCCGGTCGCCGATCAGTTCAAACATCCGGAACACGGCCGGGTCGTCCAGTTCGTAATCCTGGAAATGGGGTTGGAGCTTCACGCCCTTCACACCGAGGTCGAGCAGGCGCTCAATCTCGTCCGCGATGTCGTCGGCGTGGGGATGCAGGCTGCCGAAGGGAACCAGCCGAGGCTCCCCCAGGCTTGTGATCCAGTCATTGATGGTGTGAACCTGCGACGGCTTCGTGGCCACGCCGAGAACCAGCGCCTTGTCCACGCCGCTTTCGTCCATGTGGCCCAGGAGGCCCTTCGGAGTCGCCCTGGCCACGGGCGCGGCCCCGTACCGCTCGCCCAGGGCCTCCATCGCCCGGTCTACAACATGTTCGGAGAAAATGTGCGTGTGGGAATCAAAGACCATCGTGGGTCTCCTCCAAGGATCAGTGAACCGTCGCGGGACCGTTCGGGACTATACACAAGAACTCCAGCGATCCGTCGGGCATCGCCCGGAACTGGTGGACTTCATTGGGCGCCAGGAACAGTGCCATATTGGGTCCGACCTCGACATCGCCCTCCGCGGTCACGAGAACTCCCCGGCCCCGGAGGATGTAGACCTCGTGCTCCCAGTCATGGCTGTGAGAGGGCGTACAGCCCCCCGGTTCGACGATGAACCGCCGCATGGCGAAGTTCGGCGCGCAATGACTCTCGTCCACCAGCCACTGAATCCGTACGCCCTCGGCGCCTTCGGCCCCGACAGGATCCATCCCGAATTTCATCGCGTCAACCTTGTGCATCTCCGACCGCCTCCAGACTCAGACATCAATGATCATGCCATCATAGCCTACGAGGATATCATGCGGCGCGAAGAACTCCTCCATCTGTGCCTGCAGCCACTCGCCATTGTGGGAGAAGTGGTTCGCGACGAATCGGCAATCATGCGCCAGGGCCCCACGGGATACGAGCTCCTGTTTGGCATCGACGACGTCCGGGCAGCCCAGGTGCCCGCCACGGTGCGCCCGGTGTCCGTAGGTGCAGTCCATCACCACGAGGTTGAACTGGTAGTCACCCAGATACTCCCAGACCTCGTCTTCCCACCAACCCGTATCGTGCCCCAGCAGGAAGTAACGGCCGCTCACGTTGAATATGTAGTTGTACGCGCCGCCGATATCCGGCGCGTGGGACGCCGGGATGCTCGTGACGGTCACGTCATCCGACAACGGGCGCTCCTCGTACACGCCCAGCTCATCGAAGGTGAGGCGGAAGAGCGCCGAGTCTTCGCACGGCCCGCCCAGGGCCTCGCCGACGCCGGCCGGCCCGTGGATGCGCAGGACACTCTCCTCCGGTACCTGCGAGTAGCCTGAGCGCCGGTAGAAGAACTCCTGAGCAGTGAAGTGGTCCGCGTGGTTGTGAGTGACCACCAGGTCCTTGAGCGTAGTCATGTCCAGGGCATACGCGGTGTAGGCGCCGAAGGTGTCCGGGCCCCAGTCGATCTGGATGTGCTCGCCCAGGCGGTAGCTGGTACGCCGTCGGAGGTCCTTGCCACCCAGTTCCCGGGCTTTCGCGCATGCCGCGCAACTGCAGAACAGCGCCGGCCAGCCTTCGGCCGCAGCGCTGCCGAGTATTCGTAGCTCCAAGAA
>JALGSS010000135.1 GCA_029821745.1 Candidatus Zipacnadia bacterium | reverse complement strand
GCCATTGCCTTCGTCTCTGCGGACCATTCCTCTTGTGGGTGCGGTAGGCTGCCGGCCTGCCGAGGTGAGCATTCATGAATCTGTAGGAGCGCACTCTGTGCGCGACGCCGTTGCCCTTGTCGTTCTCCCCTTCCTCTCAGGAAGGGGCCGGGGGTAGGTGACGTGTGGCACTGGTTACCACGAAGTGGAACCAGTGTGGGAGAATGGCCTGTCCAGCACACCGCCGATGAGGCCGGCAGTGTGCCACCCTTTCATGTGACTTCGCGAACCAGGGCCGCTTTCCCCATTCCTCGCCAGTAGAGACCCAGCACCTGCTGAGTCTCCGGGGCCAGGGGGGGTAAGGTACGACATTCATGAATCAGAGGAGCGAAAGCTATGCGATTGCCTGTGGTCCTGACCCTCGCGATCCTTACCTCAATCTGTAGCGCCGCGCCGGTCACGTTCTTCATCGCGCCCGATGGGAGCGATGAGTGGTCGGGCACCCTTGACGCGCCGAATGCAGGCCGCACCGACGGCCCCTTTGCCACGATCGCGCGAGCTCAGCAGGCCGTTCGGGATGCGCTCATGGGGACAGGCGTGGACGGGGCTCGCGTGCTCCTGCGCGGCGGGGTCTATTACCTGGATCGGCCTCTCGAGCTCACCCCGGAGGACACCGCCGGCGGCGCAGTGCCTGTCGTATACGCGGCGTACGAGAATGAGACACCGATCATCAGCGGCGGGCGAGAAATCACCGACTGGGAGATCACTGACGAAGGGCGCTGGACCGCGCAGCTTCCCGAGGTCGAAAGCGGCGAGTGGGCCTTCTCGCAACTGTTCGTCAACGACCAGCGGCGGCTGCGCCCGCGTCTGCCGAAAACGGGCTACTACTACATTGCCGGGGAGGCACCGCCGACTGCGAACGCCGGGGGCAAGGGGTTTGACCGCTTCCGGTTTGTCCCGGGAGACATGCGCAGCGACTGGTCCCGGTTCGAGGACATTGAGGTCCTACCCTTCCACCTCTGGGAGATGAGCCGCTTGCGACTCGCTGAGGTGGACGAGGACCGCAGCGTGGTCACGCTCAGCACACCGACCTGCAGCACGAGCTGGTGGTCGAAGATGGCAGCGGGCCACCGGTACATCGTGGAGAATGTGCCCGACGCGCTGACGGAGCAGGGCGAGTGGTACGTGGACCGGCAGACGGGCGTGCTCACCTACATCCCCCGGGACGGCGAGACCCCGGACACCTCCACTGTCATCGCCCCGCGCTTGCCCTATCTGGTTCAGCTCAAGGGCGACGCGGACGTCGGCCTGGCCGTCGAGAATCTCACCTTCAAGGGACTGACCTTCGCCCACACGAACTGGGTCCTGCCTGAGCGCGGCCAGAGCGTGCCCCAGGCCGAGGTGAACATCCGCGGAGCCATCCGCGCCCAGAGCGCCCGCAATGTGTCCTTCGAGCAATGCCGGATCACACGTGTCGGCGGGTACGCCATCGAGTTTGGCGCCGGTTCCCAGAATTGCCGCGTAGAGGACTGCGAACTCTCCGACATGGGGGCCGGGGGCGTCAAGATCGGCAGCCAGGGATACACGGGGGATGAGGCGCGCATCACCAGCGACATTACCGTGCGCAACTGCGTCATCGCGCATGGCGGACGCTTGCACCCGGCGGGCATCGGCGTGCTCATCCTGCATTCGCCCCGCAATCTGATCAGCCACAATGACATCCACGACTTCTACTACACGGGGATCTCCGTCGGCTGGCAATGGTCCTATGCGTCCAGTAACGCCCACGACAACACCATTGAGTACAACGATGTCCACACTATCGGCCAGGGCGTGCTCAGCGACATGGGCGGCATCTACACCCTCGGGCCTTCACCGGGCACCGTGATCCGCAACAACGTCTTCCACGGCATCGAGTCCTACAGCTACGGGGGCCGGGGAATCTACTTCGACCAGGCCACCACCGGGATCCTGGCGGAGAACAACCTGGCCTACGACCTCAAGGTCGGAGCATTCTGCATGCATTTCGGCAAGGACAATCGGGTGGTCAACAACATCTTCGCCCTGGGGCGCCAGGGGATGATCGAGCCGGTCCGCAAAGAGGAGCACCAGCAGTTCGATTTCGAGCGCAATATCGTCTACTGGCGACGGGGCCCGTTGTTCATCTCCAACGCGTCGGGCTCGTGCTACACGATGAAGAGCAACCTGTATTGGAACCCCGTGCGCGACGAAGTCACCGTCGGAAAACTGAATTTCGCCGATTGGCAGGCGACGGGCCAGGATGAGGGCTCTCTCATCGCCGATCCGCTGTTCGTCGACCCGGAGAACGGGGACTTCACGCTGAAGCCCGGGTCGCCCGCGAGCGAGATTGGCTTCGTGCCCTTCGATCCCACCCAGGCAGGACGCGAGGCATCCGCAACACGCTGGGTGGCGAGCCCGCCTGTTCCGCGCGCATACCCGCCGCCACCTGCTGAAGCGCCCGCAATCCCGCTGTGGGAGGATCTGGAGCTGGCCGACGTCGGGGAGATGATGCCGGGGTTCAGAACCTACGAGGACGCGGAGGTGAAGGGCGCCACGGCGCGGGTAACCGACGAGACTGCCGCGTCAGGCAAGCACAGCCTGAAGCTCACAGACCTGCCCGGCCAAGAGTTCAACTACAACCCTCATGTGTACCACTCGCCCCACTTCGCATCGGGGGTGATTGTGGGGAGCTTCGACCTGCGCATGGAGCAGGGCGCGCGGTTCTACCATGGCTGGCGGACCGCCGGGCACCCGTACGTGGAAGGCCCCACGTTGCGGATTGCCGACGACGAAATCCTGCGGGCCGGCGGCGTGGACCTGACGGCGATTCCTCTCGGTCAGTGGGTCCACATCGAGGTCGAATGTAGTCTGGGAGACGAGGCCAGCGGGCAGTACTCGGTTACGGTGACGCTGCCCGGGCAGGAGCCTGAGCGGTGGGAGGGCCTGAACTGTGACCCAAACTTCGACACCCTCGCATGGTTCGGTTTCACCGCCGAGGGTACTGAGGCCGGGGCGTTCTATCTGGATAGCATTCGACTGGAGGAACGGAAGGAGACCGAGTAGAGGCGGCATGGATTGGGCATGCCAGTGCCGACGACTGCCCGGCAGGAGTGCCGGGCCTACGGACGACACCGACACTGCGTCATGACTGTTGATCGCTCAGGAGTAGAGACGGTATGCATTGCGTGTGCCGGCGCGCTGTGCCGACGACTGCCCGGCAGGAGTGCCGGGCCTACGGACGACACCGACACTGCCTCATGACTGTTGATCGTTCAGTTCTTGCTCTCCAACACAACCGTCTGCGCACCTTGCCGTGGACAGAAAAAGACCGGGCGACTGAGCTTAGCCGTCCGGTCTTTTTGCTGCGGGACATCGACGGAGCGGGGGGCCTACGGGCCGCCCTCGATGAGCTTCTCCGCGATCAACTCAGGGTCGATCTTGAATGTCCCCCCCGCAATCTGCTGCTTCAGTTCGGCGACCTTGTCGGCGCGGAAGTCCGGCTGCTGCGCCAAGGCCTTCTGAGCGCACAGGACGTCCTGAGCCTCCGGACTGAGTACTGCCTGATCGGCACGAGTGTCGGCGACTGCCTCGGCACCCTTGGTGCCCGCGGCCACCACCTGAGACTGCTTAACACGCTGCGCCGATAGCTCTGCCCTGCTCGTCGCCAAGTTCGGATCGATCTTCATCGGGTCTACTCGCACCTCCAATGTTCACCGCCCATGTGTGAACATCAGCCTTTCCCCACAACCACACTATCGGCACCCTCAGTGGCGAGCTTGAGCCCGGAACGTGTTCCCGAGCAGATATTTAGGGGGCTATTGACCTCTTGACCTTCGCCTTCTGGGCTTTGGGCAAGCGGCCCACGAGAAGGAATGAGAAGCCGTCTGCCTCCCAGTACATCGCCCGCTGGGCGGCGGCGGGCTGCTTGGAGAGTTTCTGTGATTGGAACACCGAGAAGGAGTCGACCCCGTTGACGAAGCGCATCCACAGGGCCGTCTTGCCCCCTCGCTGCTTGCTGACCCCGACGTGCTTGCGGTTGAAAGCGTATCCCCGAGGCAGGTACTTGGGGACGAGCGCGCGGAACCCTACTTTCTTCTCCGCGACAGCCAGCGGCATCCCGACAGCAGCCGGCATCCGCCACAGCTTACTCCCACGCGGCGGCCGGAAGGAGAAGGTCTTGGCGGGGATGTCCGCGTTATAATCGATCTTGGTCACGGTCCAACTGGCCGTGCGTTTCCCGGAGAGGTCGTAGCGTTCCCACTTGAGTTCGACATCGGTGTCGGCGTCGATCCAGACACGCTTGCGGGTGACTTTCCCGTCGGGTGGTCTCAGAGCGATGATGTTGCACTTACGCCCGGCGACCGCGTCGATACCCTCGAACAGGGCATGCAGCGTGCGCTTGACGAGCTCGAGCTGTTCAAGCTTGACCTGCTGCAACTCGGCGAGCGGGCACATCTTCCGCTCCTGAACGGTATTCGCCCGCGGCCGGTGCTCCCACTCGACGCGCCCGTTATTGACGATCAGTCGCCCGGCGTCCCGGGCCGGCGCGAGCACTTCCACACGGCTTCGGTTGCCCGTGCCGTGGATGATCTTCTGCACGTTACTGGGGCCTTGCACGCCATTGCGGTATGTGCAGATCTCAACCGTAGCCGAATACGCCACGCGGCCGTCGGCGCGGATGGCGTCCTTGAGCAGGTCAAGGGCCATGTCGGCCGACCCAAGGGCGGGCAGCAGACACGCGACCAGCCCCAGCACAATCCACAGGGGAAGGGGGGTTGGTCGGCTCATCGGCGATGGGTCGAGGCGAGTGTTGGCTCTGCTCATTGACAGGGAAACAACCATGGTACCGAGAGGCCGTGTGTCCACTTCGCGGCCCAGCGACGCCTCCTAGGAACGTTCAGTAGCTCGAGCTCACGAGCCGCATGCCTTCATCTTCGGACACGGGCAGCGTGACATCCGCGTTACGATGCCGCTGGACCAACTCGTCGAAGAACTCCCTATCGGCCTCGATCACGTGCCCGCCATCGGCCACGGAGATCGTGTCCGCACCGGGGAGAGGTCCGGGCAGCGCGCCCGGCGCGCGACGTGCTCCGGCGAATATGCCGCCGGAGACAAGCATCAGAACCAGTGCCGCGACTGCAAGGCCATGGCGCAGAGACAGTACGGGCGTCGGCGCGCGCAGCAGGCCGAAGGCACGCTCATACCATGGCGCGTGTACAGGTGTGTCGGCGGCGCGTATCTGCGCCATCACCGACGCGGTGAATCCCTCAGATGGTGCCTGTGGCGGCAATGCACCCAGCAGCCCCGTCATCTGGTCCACCTGCTTGGCGAACTGCGCGCAGGCCTCGCAGTGCAGAAAGTGAGTGGCGAGGACCTCGGCTTCAGATTCGGTCCGAGTCTCGCTGTGGGTTGTCATGATCAGCTTCCGGCATTTACTGCAGTCCATCGTACCCATCCTCCACCGACAATACGGTCCGGCCTAACCTGCGACGCTGGGATTCCGTCCCCCGGGGTGAACCCGCTGGGGCTCACGCTATCCCCGCGCCCTTAGATAATGTGCTTGTCCTCAAGCAACTGCTTGAGTTGCGATCGGGCATTGAACAGACGGCTTTTCACCGTGCCCAGCGGACATCCGAGAATCTCGGAGATTTCCTGGTAGCTCAGTCCCTGCAAGTCGTACATGACGAGCACTGGTCTGAGCTTCGGCGACACTTGGGCGATCGCTTTCTGTACTTCCTCGCGGACCACCGAACTGGCTGCCAGATCCTCCGGGCCGCGTCTCTCGTCCGCGAGTTGGCGGCTGAGCTCTCCATCGTCGGTGTCCACCGGCGCGTCCAGAGAAACGTTGCCCGAATCGCGACGCTTCTGTCGACGCACCGAGTCGATCACGAGGTTGCTGGCTATCCGGTACAGCCACGTCTGGAAACTGGAGGCGCCCCGGAAATTGGCCAGCGACTGATAGGCCCGAATGAACGTGTCCTGGGTGATGTCCTCCGCCTCGACCGGACTGTGGCACATCCGGGACACGTACGTGTGTATCCGATCCTTGTATATACCGACGAGCGCCTCGAAGGCGGCGACGTCGCCTCCCTTGGCGCGCTCGACCAGTGCTGCAGTCTGTACGGCGGTGTTTGTGGCGTTTTTCGTCATTGTAGACGCTGCCCTGCGCGCAAGGTTCATTTAGAGCGGGAGCTGCCCAATGCCAGGCTCCGGGTCTGGGGCTTCATCGGCAGTGCCGGCATCGTCCTGCTCGGGTTCGTCGGGCTCGGCGTCAGCGTCCGGCGACGTCGAGCCCAGGTAGATCTGTCGCTGGTAGGAGCGATGGTACTCGGACCAGTTGCTGTCCCCGCCCGCCGATGACTGGATGATATGCTTGAAGCCCTGCACCCGGGCATCGAGATTGTCTGCATAGTGCAGTGCGCAGGCTTCCATGATCGCGGGAGTGATCGGCGCGCCCCACTCGCGTTCGCCATGATGGCTCAGAATCATGTGCGAAAGCAAGTTCGCCAGAATAGGGTCGAATCCCTCGATCTGCGCGATTCTCTCGTTAACCAACCGGTCGGCCAGCACAGTGTGCCCGATGAGCCGGCCCACATCGGTGTAGTCGGCGGTCATCGTCCCGCCCAGCTCCCACACCTTGCCGATGTCGTGCAGCAAAGCCCCCGTGATGAGCAGGTCGCGATTCATCTCAGGGTGCAGCCGGTGCACATCGATCAAGATCTGCGTCACCGACAGCGTGTGCTCGAGCAGCCCACCCGCGTAGGCGTGGTGCAAAGACTTCGCCCCAAACGCGTCCGCGAAGGGCGTCATGAACTCGGGCGCGCCAAAGAATGTGTCGAGCAATGCCCGCAGGTGCGGGTCGGCCACGCTGTCCAGGATTTCGCCCAGCCAGCGCTGCAGTTCCTCAGCCGATCTCCCGCCCCGGGCGATCAAATCGTCCACATCATAACTGTCGGGTTCGGCTTTGGCAATCTGAGTGGCGATGAGCTGAAGCTGCCCCTGGTATTCCTGGATCGACCCTCGCGCGAGGACGGCATCGCCCACCCCGAAACCCTCCGCGGCCTCCTCGGCATTGTCCCACATGCGCCCGGTCATCTCGCCGGAGCAGTCCACGAGGGTCAGGTTCAGGAACTTCCCAGGCTTGTTGCGGAAGGACACCAGCGACTTGTCTTTGACGGCGAACACCGATTCAACGCGCGCGTTCGCGACGAGATCGGCAATGAACTGCTTCTCCATGACTTGTCACCTTGATCGTAGAATGGGCCGTCAAGGTCGTGTTGAAGAAGTCGCTTGGTCATCTGTGGGGCCCCGTCCCGCAAAGCGGGACACCCCACAGCTATGCCACGTTCCTCAGCACAACCATCAGCGGCGCCTCGTGATCTGTGTTCCGTCAGGCTCCAGGCGGATGCAGCCGAAGTCCGCCTCGACGGCGGCTTCAGCCTCTTCGGCGCAAAGCACGAGAGCCCGGCCGCTCTTGAAATCGAACGCGTGCAGCAGGCCGAGGCAGATGCCCCGGCCGTCGTCGTCGCTGAAGCCCACCAGCAGTCCCTTGAGTTGGTCGGCCAACTCCGGCGACCCGCCAAAAAGCTGTTCGGCGGGCTCGTTGGCGAATATCATGTCACTTGGGTGCAGCCAGCGCAAGTTGGCCCCCGTGAGCCGGCGGGCGAAGCTCTCCTGTCGCCATCCGGCCCGGCGTCCCGAAGGCTTGCTTCGAGCTGCGGGCGGCTTCGGGATGCGGTGCACCGTCACCTGGCTGTCGGATGTCCACGGCGACAAGACGGGCCCCAGATGCGGATCGTCACCGATCGCGAGCACATGCACGGGCCGCAGGTGCTTGATCTTCGCCAGCTTCAAGGCGACGCCCAATTCATCCCGCAGGTATCCCGTGGTGTCCGCGACGGTCCACGCAACCCGGGACGCCTCGGCGGCCTTGCACGCGGCTACCGTTGCCTTCAGTGCGCTCGACGGACGCCGGTCAGGGGCGATGGCGCCGACGAAGTAGAACTCCAGCGCCGGGTCCCCGAGCCGTTGCCAACCCACGCACGCGGGCGGTCCGATGCGGGATTGGCCGATGTCGGCATCGACGACGGCAACGCCGCCGGTTGCTGCGCCCGACTGCCTGGGGTGGCGCTTGTCGAGCTCCCGCGCGAGCCACCAAGTGATAGTGCTCTTGCCACAGTCGGACGCCCCGATCACGAGCACACGCCCGCTGTCTGGGAGGCTATCAAGGACAGCCAGCCATTCATCGCGGACCTCGGTTGGCGGATCAGCGGGTCGTGATAGGAACATGGTTGGGTTGCGTTTCCTACCCCCGGTTGCCGGCGTCCGGCGGGAACCATCCGCTGAGCGTGTCGCAGAACTTGCGGAAAGCCCGGTCACTGCACTGGTCCAGACTGACGTTCTCCGCAAGCGACTTGTAGATGCTCGAAGTGCGGGGCCGCTTGATCTTCCACAGGGCCTGCTCGAATGTCTCCTTGGGTCTCACTGGCTTCCCATTGTCGTCCTTCTGGAACCTCGACAGGAATGTGTCGAGGACGCTCTTGCTCACGTTCAGCTCTTCCGCGACGTGCCGTGACGGGCCCCAGACCCACACCTCGAGTTCGGGGTCTATCGCGATGGTCGCGGCTTTCCCTTGCCACGCGCCGAGTTCCCTGTCGATACCGGCCTCGAGTTCCTCGGTGGAGATGTCCTCAGCGCCGCTACCCTCATGGTCGAACATCAGAACCCCGTGTTCGTAGCTGTCGATGAACCCATTCAGGATCCCGGCTCCGTCCAGCCGTGCCTGCGGATCGTGTCCCGGGAAGACAAAGACGTCAAATGTCACCGTGCGCATGGGGATGCTGTGTGTGCGAGTCTCCAGGAGTGCCCTGACGACAGCCTCCATCGTCCTATCCGCTACCCAGACAACCAAGTCCTTCTTCCCCCCCTGGCTCATCCCAGCACCCCCGATGCGAACAAGTCGGATAAGGGCATCTCCTGCCGCCAGCGCTTCAACACCGGGTGTTCATCGCCACGGATCACTTCTGTTGCTCCGTCTTCCGTCTGACTGAAGCAGAGCAGGTG
>JALGSS010000134.1 GCA_029821745.1 Candidatus Zipacnadia bacterium | reverse complement strand
ATCCGTGCGACCCGTGATCTCCTCAATCAGCCCCAGCAGCCGGTCATAAATGCTCTGGATTCTCAGGTCCGATGCGGTGCAGGCCTGCATGAAGGGCCGGGTGCTGCTCTCGTCCGTGTCGCCGCCATGCCCGGGGGTATAGGTGTGCTCGATGCCGAAGTCCATCACGGCGCCGCATTGCTCGAGGACGGTGCGGTTCCAGTCATCCAG
This sequence comes from Candidatus Zipacnadia bacterium, assembly GCA_029821745.1. GTDB lineage: Bacteria > Armatimonadota > Zipacnadia > Zipacnadales > JABUFB01 > JALGSS01. Next base: position 16,638 of record JALGSS010000134.1, on the reverse strand, counting down.
GCCATTTTGCAGGAGTAAGCCCAGCTTGATGTTGGGGTCGACTGCCTTCATCGCCGCGCGGTACTTGAGAGCACGCCGGGAGTACTCCTCGGCGCTAAGCCCAGCTTGATGTTGGGGTCGACTGCCTTCATCGCCGCGCGGTACTTGAGAGCACGCCGGGAGTACTCCTCGGCGCTGAACTTGCGCGGCTCGGGAATGGCAGCGGACTTGTGCTCGCCGTGGTAGGACTCGTTGCCATACTCGAACCAGACAACTCCATACGGGTCGGGGTGCCCGTCGGCGGCACGAATCGCGGCCCAGTCGACGCCCCCGCTCGGGTTCGAGCCATCATTGGGCGCATTGAGGTACTCCACGAGATCGGCCCCGTCGTTCTCATCGCCCCAGTAGACCGCGATGGTGAGCACTGCAACCGCATCGGTCGCCTCGCAGAATGCCATGAACTCCGGCAACCCGAACTGCTGGTCGGGACGGTCCGCAAGGGGGCCGACGGTGCGCTTCCAGTTGTAGTTATGCGCCCCGCAGCCGCCCGGCCAGCGGTGAATCGAGACTCCCGCGAGCTTGGACAGCGCGACGTACTCGGGCACAGGGCGGCGCTGCTCGGGGTCCCAGATGCCGGCGCCCCGGTTGCCGTAGATGTCCCTGCGGCCTGCGTAAGCCAGCATGTTGTTGCCGAAAATGAGCGGGTTGACTGCGCCGACGATGCGGTCAGGGCTGACCGTAACCGTCGCCGAGCGGTCGGCGGCGAGGACCGCGAGGCTGAGGACGGACAGCATGAGAACGGCGATCAGGCGTGCCAAAATAGCCACCTTCCCTGGATTGAGGTTGGTGTACAATTCACCGTTCATGACCACGCGGCCTGCACCCATGGCCGCCTCCGGCAGAGCCTGACAGGAGCCAACTCCGTGCCGCAAATCGACGACGCGACCCGTAACGAGACCCTTGACGAGGCGCGACGCGCCCGGCGGACGGTGCTACTGCTGTCCGGGACCTTCTTCTTCATATTCACTGGCGCCGGTGCTCAGCAGCTGTATATCGCCCCGTACCTGCAAGACTGCACCGAGTGGACCGGGCTGATGCGCGGGTTCGTGGCAGCGACCGTATACATCAGCATGATGATCTTCCGCGTAGGCAACGTCTACCTGCTGCGGAACTGGAGCAATCGCCGACTCACCTTTGTCGGCTCGTTGACGTACACCCTCTTCACCCTCGTCCTGCTCGCGACGTTCTGGCTGAAGAGCTACCCGCTGGCCATCGCCGCCGCCGCTGTCTGGGGCTGGGGCGGCGCGGCAATGTGGTCCGGGACCGCCATGCAGGTGCTGGAGGCAGCGGACAAGGGCAAGCGCCACGGTACCAACACGGGCATCCTGTACTCCACGACACACGCCGGCTGGCTCACGGGCGTCGTCTTGCTCGGGCTGATCTACCAGAACGACTCGCTGCCCCCGTACGCGCTGTATATCGCCGCAACCGCGATCACGCTCATCGGCAACATACTCGCCGCATTGCAGCCGCCGAGTTCAGAGGCCTTCGCGGAGAAGCCGACGATGCGCGAGCTGCTCCAGATCTCGGGGCGCGCGAAGGTTCGCATTGCGGGCTTCCTCATGGCCGCTTCCGCAATGTCTTTCGGCCTGATGCTGGGCGTGTTCGGCGACCACATCAAGCTGCACTACGGCAAGGAATTCATCTGGATCACAGCGATGCTGTACCCGGCCGGGCGGATGCTCTTGTCACTCATCGGCGGGGCTCTAGCGGACAGAGTTGGCCACGGGTTCCTCCTCGCCTCGGGGTTCCTTTCAGCGGCCGTGGGGATGCTCCTCGCGTCCCAGTGGGAGAACCTGTACGCGATGGCCTTGGCGTCACTGTCCCTCGCGCTACTCGGCGGCACAGTCCCCGTCGCGAGCACAGCGATGATCGGGAACTCCGCGGACCGCAAGCGCCGCCCCCTCGCCTACGGGGCGCTGTTTGCTTGCCGCGATGTCGGGGTTGTCATCGCCGCAATCTGGGGCAAACTACTGATGCGCGAGGGCGGAGAGTTCACCGAGACATTCCAGACCTTCGCCATCGCCTTCGTCGCCTGCGGGCTGGTCGCATTGCTGCTGCAAAGATACGCTCGGGAGAGGCTCTGAACGACACGGGGAACGACAGGAAGAACGACAGGAAGAACGACACGAGAAACGACAGGAAAAACGACAGGAAAAGCGGCACGAGAAACGACAGGAAGAACGACAGGAAAAACGACACGAGAAACGACACGAGAAACGACACGAGAAACGACACGAGAAACGACACGAGAAACGACAGGAAAAACGACAAACGACACGAGAAACGACAGGAAGTACGACACCAGGCCTCAAGGCCGGCAAGAAGCTCAAGCCTTCGACACGCCGTACCGAAGTAACGGACATACAACAACCACGGGGAATCCGGGGGCTGTTATGTCTGAGCACAAATCTATCACGCTCTGCTTCGTCTGTTTCCTCATCTGCCTGTGGGCGCGGGTCCCAAGCTATGCACAGGTTGAGTGCCGGATTACCGCCGCCCGTCCTGCGCGGACGTTCTTCATCGGCGAGCAGGTGGCGCTAAGCATCCACGCCATGGTGCCCACTCAGCAGGTCCCGTACGAGGTGCGGGACTTCAGCGGCGCACTCGCCGCCCAGGGCGAAATCAGCCTGTCGCAGGACCGGCCCGAGGTACTTGAGTTCCCGCGTCTCGCCAACGGCATCTACTACCTCACCCTCACCTTCAACGAGGAAGATGTTGTGCAGGATGCGTTCTGCATCATCCCGCGCCCGGACAGCGACCCGGGCGACCCGGCCCTGTGGGGCTTCCAGTTTGGGTCACTGCATGAGGAACATTACCCGATTCTCGCGCAGATGGGTGTGCGCTACATCCGGTTTGACCTCGGCTGGCCGGAACATGAACGGCAACGCGGCGTGTACAACATGGCGAAGGCGGACTGGTACGCCAAGGCGCTGAAGAAGTTCGGCCTGCAGATGCTTCCCACCCTCGGCTACTCCCCCAATTGGACCGCGCAGAAGCCCGACGACCTGGACAATGGCCGCTCCCACACCTGGCCGCCCGACGCGGTGGAGGACTGGGTGGGGTTCATTGAGCGAATCCGTGACCGGCTGGCGGATGAGACGATCAGTTGGCCGTCGGAGGAGCTGTTCCCATCGTCGAGCGCCCGGGAGACCCGTCCGCTCGTTCGCGGTTGGGAGATTTGGAACGAGGCCGACCAAAACTTCTACTACGGCCCGTGGGCCCGCTACTGCGACCTGCTCCGCACGGCCTCCGAGACTCTCAAACAGCACTCGCATCATGAGAAGGTGGTGTACGGCGGGGCGTGCGCCCACTGGACGGAAATGGGCAAGACGTACGCGATGAACGCGCAGTATTACTTCGACCAAATCGCGTGGCACTCGAACGGCGACATTGAGCGCGAGCTGCCGAAGTACTACTACGGGGCCCCCCAGCTTGGGTTCCGCTTCCGCCTCCCGCGCCCGACAGTCCAGACCGAGTGCTATCCAATCAAGAAGGAAGGCGTCGGCCAGGCCGCGTATCTGATGCGGCTGTACGCGACCCTGAAGGCGTGGCGCGAGGAGGGGTACTGCTACGCGAGCATCGGCCGACGGCTGTTCGGCGACCCCGACCCGGACTCCCGCGCGATGGTTTACCAGCGAGGCGACCAGTTCATCCCCAACGCGAAGTACGTCGCCTATGCCGTCACGCGCCATCTACTTGCCGCCGCTGCCTATGTTGGCCCCGTGGATCTGGGCGACGACATCACGGCGCACTTGTTCGCGAAGCGCGGGCGCCTGCTGCTCATCGCATGGTCCGACGGAGAAGTCACAACAACGATCAACACGCACGGGACCGCCCGGATGATCAACGTGGTAGGGCGTGTTCTCCCAGTCCATGGCCCGCGCCTCCGACTGAAGCTTGGCCCGTCACCGACCGTCGTCACGGGCGTTGCAGGCTCTTACTTCGGCGAGGCCCTGGAGGCCTACTTCACACGCTATCTGAACACACCGTACGGGTTTGAGTATCCTGTCTACGCCCCGTATGCCCGGCCGCTTCACCTTGATGTCGACTGGCACAGCCGGGGCCAGACCGACCGAATGATCGCTACGCTGCAGGAGGTCGTCGAGACTATCGACAACGCCCCCGCGGAGAACGTGGGCGAACTGGACGCCCTCGCCTTGGACCTGCGGCACAGCATTACGCGCCAGGCTCAGCTCGCGGTTCACCATCAGGTCTGGGCGCTGGACATCACCCTGTGGCGTTTGCAGAAGCTGTGCGAGTGGCTTGCCGACGTGCAGGATGCCCTCGCGGACTCGTCGGTCTCGGGGGCCGCACCGGCTGATCCTGACCCGTGGCAACACCTGGAAGACTGCCGAGCCCAAGTGGTCGATGACGCGGCAGGCACCCTCTACCCCCTGTGTGAGCTGATCATCGACCGGGGCTTCAAGATGGCGGAGAAGGCCCGCCGCACGGGAGGCCACGGCGCGTACCTGGCGGCGATGACCGCAGCCGAGGCCGGCGTGATCTTCCGCGGGGTCGAGAAGCCCAAGCTAACCAAGGTGTTCGTCGTCGCGTATTTCCCGACGGCGCGGCAGATGATCCACACGGTGCTTCACGAGCCGGGCCAGGAGCACCAGATCGACCTGCAGGTGTACAACTTCACGACGGAGGACGTCACGGGTACAGTGAGCGTGACGCTTCCCGACAATTGGCCGACCCCGTCGGTGTCCGTGGACTTCTCCTGTCCGGCCGGCGGCCACACAGAGCGCATGCCCTGCAAGTTCACCGTCCCAACAAGTTCTGAACCGTGGACGCGGAAATGGTCCCACCGTTCCGGAGGGCCCTTCTGCGTGTCAGTCCCCGACGAGCTGAGTTCGAACGCATCCCCCGTGATCGGTGGCCGGCTCGCCGACGGTCGCGAGCTGCTGCCGGTGGCCCATGAGGTCAGTATCGGCAAATGGGTGCCTGGCGGCCATCCGTAGCCGGCGCGGTGAGGCGCTTGGCTTGACCTGCAGCCAAGCAGGTACTTATAATGCCCGTGGTCGTGGTGCGCCGCAACCTGCGGCGCGCCCATTTGTCTTAGACCTGAATTTCCACATCTGACGTCGGGTGATGCGAAAAGGAGCCTTCGTGTAATGAGGGTGCCTCGGCTGGTACTACTTGGCCTGGCAGTCTGTGGGCTTGCTCTGCTCATGGGTTGCGGAGGCGATGGTGACAGTTTCCTGTTCCAGAACATCAGTGAACGGGCGTCGTGGTCGACTGATGACCAGCTCGCCTACTCGTCTTTCGGCGGCAACGGCCAGAAGTACATCTACCGCAGCAACCGCGATGGCGGCAACCAGACGCTGCTGACACGCTCGCTCACAACCGATCCCGACGACTTCACCGATGAGGGCGGCTGGAACCCCACGCATAGCCCTGACGGGACCCAGATCTGCTTCGCCGGCCAGCGGGGCGGCAGTTCATCGCTGTACCTGATGGACGAGCGCGACGGAGACCGCTTGGCCCTGACGCAGGTCACGAATCCAGGTGTGTCCGGCGCTGACGCCCAGCCAAGCTGGAAACCCGACGGCAGCAAGATCATCTTCGCCACGACCAAAACCATCGGGGGCGGCACCGGCGGCTTCGACATCGCGCAGGTGAACCCGGATGGCAGTGGCCTGGAGTACCTTGTCGCGACGAACGAGCCGGAAAACTGGCCCGTCTTCAGCCCGGACGGCACGAAGATCGCCTTCCAGCGAGGTCCGGAAACAGGGCCGACCGATATCATCATCAAGGACCTGGTGTCAGGTGTCGAGACCAACATCACGACCGCTCTGCGCACGGGCCCCGGGGACCTGACACGCTACGAGGCCCCGGCATGGGCGAGTGTCGGCGGCGAAGAGTGGATCTACCTGCACTCCAATCGGGACCAGTTCTTCGACATCTACCGCATCCGACCGACCGGCGCGGACCTGCAGCAGATCACGGACAACACGGAGTCCGAGGGCTACCCTGTGATCAGCCCGGACGGGCAGTTCCTGCTGTTCGTGCGGTCACGCGAGCTGTGGCGGCGGGCTCCGGTCGCGGGCAACGTCACCGAGACGCGGGTCACGCGCCGCTATTGATCTACTCGGTCTGACCAGGCATTCAACGGCTCCGCTCAGCGACGGGCGGGGCCGTCTCATTGTGTGAACGCCGCTGTGCGGCGCAGTGGGAGACCAGGGCGCGCGGGTGAGGCTACCCTTGCCAGGAAAGGTCCAGCGACAGGTGCCCATTGAGACAGGCAATCAGGCAGTGGCTCCGAGGGAAGAGAGCCTGAGCGCGGACCGACGCCGGCGCGAGCGGCGTGTCGCCTGGTTGCTGTTCGGCTTTCTCTCATGCGTGTACCTGCTCAGCGGCAAGGGCTTCAGCGAGATTCTGGACGCCGAGGGATACTACCTGATCACCAAGGCCATCGTGGAGGATGGCGAGGTCGGGGTGAAGACGGAGCTTTCTTCGGCGGTGCTGCGGGGCGATGAGCCGACCCGTGACGGCCCGTGGGCAAAGTCGCCGGGCAGGTGGCGATGGCCGCCGACCCACGATTCCAGCGATTCGAGCGCTTCTACACCCGGGCATCCACCAGCGCAGCCATGGCCTTCGTCACCGCCCTGACGGGGGTGGGCGTCTACTACCTCCTCCTGCGCCTCGGGCTGCTGATCCTGCCCTCGGCGGCGGGGGGCCTTCTCTTCGGGCTCGCGACCTACGCGTGGCCCTATGCGAAGATCGGCTTCTACGAGCCATTCCTCGGCCTGTGCCAGGTTCTCGCACTGCTGTGGGCGATGGTCTACAAGACGACCCCTGCTGTGGGCGATGGTCTACAAGACGACCCACCGGGCGCGTTGGCTCGTTCTGGCGGGCTTCGCGGTGGGCTGGGGCATTGCAGCCAAGCCGAGCCTGGGGCTCCTGCTCCCGGTCATCGTCGGGTACGTGGCGTGGGCCGCGTGGACGGGCGACAGACGAGGCCGCGAGGCACGCGTGCTGGTCGCTGGGCCGGCCCTCGCACTCGGAGCCGCCCTGTGGGTCGGGGTCATGCTCTGGTACAATGCGGAGCGTACCGGCGTGGCGACGAACCCGGGATACAACCCCGGGAACTACACGCCCACGCTGGACATGGTCCATATCCTGACCGCGCTTTTCGGCAACGCATTCTCGACGGGCCGCGGCTTCTTCATCTACAGTCCCGTCGCTCTGCTGTTTCTCCTTGGCCTGCCGTGGATGTGGCCTGTCTCTGATCGCTCTGAATGTCCTCTTCTTCGCGATGCGCGGGAACTGGATGACCATGCGTCCGTGGGGGCCACGCTATCTGGTTCCCCTGTCGGCGCTGTTCATCATCATCGCGATGCCCGGAATCGTCTCCGTGTGGCATCGCGTCAATGCCCGCCGGCTGATCGGCTGCCTCATCGCCGTTAGCGTGTGCGTGCAGTTGCTCGCGATCGTCATGCCCTTCGGGACGTGGCTGGACCGCGTAAAAGAGGAGACGGGGACCAGTGCGTCGGCGGTGTACCAACTGAAGTACTGGCCCATCTGGGTCACCGATCGACACCGCGGGCGCGAACATCGCCACCGGCGAGCCACCCGAGGAGTTCAAGCGTGAGATACGCTTGACGCCAGACTTCTGGTCCGCCTACATGTACCGCCTGGGCGTTCCCGCCTGGCTGGTGCTGCTCGGCGTCATCGTGCCGGCAGGGCTGACCGCGCTGCTCGGGGTGCTCTTGGGCCGCGCGATGCGACAGTGTGAAGCAGCCGTCAGATAGCCGTGGGGTCCCGATGCCGTACAATCGGCGGGGCCCCACGGACGGGCTTGGCATGGATAGACGACTCTGCGGGGCCCCGGTCACTGTACGACGTGACCACCCCGCAGCTACCCGAGGCAGCCTTCCAGCACAAATGGCGCGACAGGCGCCACGCGAGACGCTATCCCTGGTCTGACGATGCCCGCGGTTGCCTGACCCAGCCGCGATCACCCTTCAAGAGCCGGTTATCCGATGAGCGACGAGCAGCAGCAGCCAACAGGGAAGCGTATCCCCAGGGGCCAGGGCCTTGCGTCCGCCGCGGTGCTCATGGTCGTGCTGACCTTCGCCGCGCGTGTCGCCGGCATGGTTCGGATGATGGTTGTCGGCGGCTCCTTCGGCGCGGAAGGGGACATAAACTCCTTCTTCGCGGCGTTCACGATCCCCGACCTGATCTACTTCCTCATCGCCGGCGGCGCAGCGCGGACCGCCTTCGTGCCCGTCTTCACCGAGTACCTCGCGCACAACAAGATCCAGCAGGCGTGGCGCGTGTTCAGTTCGGTCTTCTGGCTTCTGCTGATCTTCGGCGGCAGCGTGGTCGTCCTCGGCATGGCCTTCTCGCCACAGATCGCCCAGGTGTCCGCCCTCGGCTGGCTGGGCTCCGCGCCGGAGCGTGTGGATGTGTGCGCGCAGATCATGCGGATTATCTTCCCCGCGCAGTTGTTCCTGGTCCTCGGTGGCCTGCTGATGGGGACGCTCAACGCCTATAAGCATTTCCTGTGGCCGGCGCTGGGGCCCCTCGTCTATGACGTCATCTTCATCGTCGCCGCGCTGATCGGCGCCCGGTTGCCCGAGACCCAGGGCCTGCAGGTGATGGCGCTCGGGTCGGTTATCGGGGCTATCGTCGGCAATGTCGCGATCCAGATCCCGCCGCTCGTGGCTCGCGGCGCAAAGTTGTTCCCCGCCATGAATCTCAAGGACGAGGGCGCACAGCGAGTCATCCGGCTGGCGCTCCCGGTCATCCTCGGCCTCGCGGTCGCCGAGATCAACTGGGTGGTCGTCAGAATCCTCGCGACCATGTGCCAGGAGAACGCGCCGGCGATCCTCGAGTACGCCAACCGCCTGTGGAAGCTACCGTCCGGGGTGTTCGCTGCCGGCATCGCCATCGCCGTGTTCCCGACCCTCTCCGAGCACTACGCAAAAGGCGACCTGAAGGCCTACCGCCGTGACTTCTCCTTCGCCATGCGCAATACGCTGTTTTTCGTTCTGCCGGTCAGCGTGGCATTCATGGCACTGGCGACGCCGATCGTGCGCATGCTGTATCAACGGGGGAGCTTCTCGCCGGAGACCTCGCCGGTGGTGGGCAATGTCATCGTCTGGCTGACCCCAGGCATGATCTCCCTGGGCGTGACCTACATCTGCGCCCGTGCCTTCTACGCCCGCCAGAACACAGTGACGCCGGTGGCGTGCGGGATCGTCTCCATCGTGGCCTGTCTTGGGCTGGGATACTGGGCCACGCAGACCATCGGGCTCGTGGGTCTGGCGATGGCGACGTCGATCACTGCCGTGCTCAACGCGGGCCTGCTGCTGGCCCTGCTTAGGCGCGAGGTCGGGGCGCTTGACGGAGCGCGCATCGCCCGGTCCTTGGTGAAGATGCTCGTGGGCTGCCTCGGGCTCGGGCTCATCTGCGGCTACGGGGCGAGCACGCTGGAGGCGGCTCTCGGGGTTACCGGAGAGCTCGCCAAGCTCGTCACCGTGTTCGTCCCCCTCATCCTCGGGGGCGCATTCTACGCGGCGGTGGGCATCGTGCTCAAAGCTGAAGAACTGCGGTCTGCGTGGCGGATGATCACCCGGCGCAAGGGTAACACCACCGAGGCGGAGTGACCTTCCGACGACCCGTTGCCGTCGTCATCGCAGCTCGAACTCCCCTGTCAGATCATCATCGCTCGCGGAGATCATCCACGTGAGCGCCTTCGGAACCACGAAGGACTCGCGCACGAACCCGCGGTTCCCCACCTGTCGCAGTTCCCACTCCACGCGGTCGTCATACACTCTCAGAACCCGGTAGGCGTTGGGCCACTCGCAGAACGCCGGGTTGACGATGTGGGTGATGTGATCGCCCACGTTGAGCTCGTTCCAGTGGGTGTGTCCGGCAAGGGTCGCGACCACATTCGGGGCCGCTTCGATGACCTTGAGCACCTCGGACCCCTTGGCCGCCCAGGTGGGGAGCTTGTAGCCGCAGTTAGATGTGCCCCCGCGGCTGACGAAGGGGTAGTGCCAGCAGACAACCGTCGGCGTCTCGGTGTCCGCAGCAAGGGTCTCCCTGAGCCACTCGATTTGCTCCGGCCTGATCCCGATGCCGCCACTGTCGCTGCGGTCATAGTGGTCGACGAATTCTCCGGCCTTGTTCCTCCAGTGAGACCCGTCCAGGACGATGAGCCGCAGGGGCGGCCGGTCGAGCACATAATCCGTCTTGCCCCCCGGGAACTGGCCCGCGCACAACTCAAGGGCGTCGAGGCGGGAGGATGCCAGATACGAATCGTGGTTACCGATGCAGCCGAAGACGGGCAGGTCGCTCTCCCGGCAGACCTGGCTGAGATCAGTGAACTGCTCGCGGGTCGCGGTGTTTGTCATGTCCCCGGCGATGATGGCGAAGTCGACTTCTTCCTCGCTCAGAGCCCTGAAGGTGGCTGCGAGTTCACCCTTCGCGGGGCCGTCCATCTTCACGTTCATCCAGGTGCCCCGGCCCGACCCCAAATGCGTGTCGGATAGCAGGGCGAACTCGTAGACCGGCGGGCGAACGGGCTTCGGCAGCGCGCGCAGTCGCAGACTCTTGAACTCCCCGCCAGGCCTCATGTGGGGCCCGGCGATGCGGATCGTGTGCCGCCCGGCGGGAACCAGCCACTCGACAAGCTGCACCTCGTCGGAAGGGCGCTCTCCGGCGCACACTGGTGCGGCGCCGGTGAGCGGGTTGCCCACGCCCATCCAGGGCTCCGCCTTCACCATCGGCGCGCCAATCACCGTGTCGTCGGACAGAATGCAGACCCGCAGGCCCGGCCGCAAGTCCTCATCAGGGACGAGGGTGACCGCTCCCGTGACGTACATCGGCTCGGCAACATCCACGGCGAACTGGAGGATGCCGTCGGCGGGAATCTCGACGCTCTCGGTGTCGGGCGCCAGGGGCTCTACGTCTGCGATGCGCGGCGCCAGGACTCCGTGACGCGCATTGATAGCGAGTTCGGCATCAGGCCGCAAGGTGACCGCTCGTTTGCTCGCCGCACGATCAAGCCGGGCAGCCAAGGCCGGCCAGATCTCGATCGGCGGGTCAGGCAGAACGGTCTTGCGCAGGACCACGTCGTCGAACCAGCACTCTCCTGTCGTCGCCATCGCGAGCATGACGTCACAGTCCGTTTCCTCCCAGTCCTCGCCCCGAAGCTCCCCCGTGAGCTGGACCCACTCACCGGGCCTGCCACCGGCGGTCTGGGCCTTCATGTACCGCGCCTTGCCGTCGCTGGCGGAGATGTACAGCCGCGCCGTGCCCGAGTCCCCGACCCAAACCCAGGCGGAGAACTCGTAGTCGGACTTGAGGTCGACAACGCCGTCGAGGCGGAAGTAGGCTCCCCCGCTGCTCTTCGTGGTCGCGACCTTCAGCGAACGCTCCCCGATATGCGCCCTGACCGTGTCGGCGGCGTACGTGGCCTGGTATGTGTGGAAATCGGGAATCTCGCCTTCGAAGGACTCGTTGATGGCGAACTGGTCGGACTCCGGGCCTGCCGGCGGCTGGGTCTCGGCAGCGGGCTGCGCAATCGCGGGCGTCTTCCCGTCCCCGATCAGCGAGAGCCCGAGGGCTGAGAGAATACTGGCGGCGAAGCGTCGGCGGTCCATGGGTGCGTCCCCCTGGTGATCAGTCATCAATGCGCGGCAACGACTTGGGTCGTGCTCAAAGACTAATGACGCATGGCCGTGGGGTGTCACGGTGTGTGTGACGGGGCCCCACAGGGCCGTTTGGCCGTCCTGAGTGCATCCGTGGGGCCCCGCCGATTGTGCGGCATCGGCACCCCACGGCTATTCCACGCTTCTCAGCACAACCCCTGTGCGTTGCCCTACGTTTCGCCGCATCTCGCGAACTTCCTGCGGCGATTGCCGGCTCGGGTGTCCAGCGCAGCAACGCCACCCATGCGGCGGGTGGCGTTCGTGCAGCATTCGGTGCTGCTGGATCCCTCGCGCGTCAGTGCTTCACCGTGGGTCTGCCGGGCACGTTGGGCGGCCCGGACTCCTGCAGTGACTGGATCGCGAGTTCATACGCTGTGCCGATCAGAATCCGCCCGTCGCGATCCTCAACGGGCAATTCCAGGGCCTCACAGGTGGCGAGGAGCGGCACGTAAGTCTTCGCGGCCTTGCCGTCGATGCGGTACCAGCCCGGCAGGACGGGCCACGTGAATTCGCGCCCGGGGCCGGCCATGTATGCCATGCCCGTCGCTGCGCCGAGGGAGAAGCGAACCGTCGCCGGGCCCTTGTAGACAGCGATGGTGCGTGTAGCGGCGGTGTACTGCACCTGGTAGCCCATCGCAGAGAACGTCTCCCGCACCGGCACCATGAGCGTGCCGTTCACCGTCCGGGCGTCGATGGCGATGAGCTCGCGGAGCAGCTCCCCAGTCTCGACCGGGCACTTGAGGCTTTCCACGTCGGGCTCATACCAGCGACCGGCGGGATCGACTTCGACACCAGCCGTGAGCACATACTCGCCGCCCAGGCCGTTGGGGTCGATCCGCACCAGCTCAACAACGCGGGACTTCTCCGCCGCGCGGCCGAGGATTGACCAGAGCAACCGGGACGGAACGCTAGTCTCCCCGGGGTCGTAGTACATGTCGGTCTTGGGCGTGTTGCAGTCGATCAGGTCGCCGTACTCCGCCGGGTGCAGCAGCATCCTGGTCGCGTTGTCCTCGCCGAGGCAGAAGTCGTCCGGGACGCTCACGTCCATCCGCGGCATCTTCCGCACCGCCCACTTGTAGTTCTTGGGCTTGAAGCCGGGCGGCGCCTTGGGAGGCAGTTCCGGGTTGAGGTTGGGCGCCTTGACAAGGGCGACGGCTGTGCGGTCCGAGCGCACGAAGAACCATGCCTCAAGCGGAGCGCGGTAGTAGGACCAGAACTCCTGCGTCTCCGGAGACAGTCCTGCTCGCCGGGACGCCTCGACGTATGACATCGGCCCCGTCTTGCTGAACATCGGGTCGCGGGCGATGGGAATCTGCAGGTGGAAGGTGTCCGTGTTCACCGACCGTGGCGCTGCATCGGGCCGCAGGATCGCGTTGGCCCCCGCGGCCCGCAACCCACTCTCCAGGCGTTCCTTCGTTACCGGTCGGTAGAGCGTGTTTCGCGCCCCCGTGCCCGCGTCGGCGAGGAGCACTCTGCCCATCCAGTCGCCGCCTATTACCTCATAGCTGACCAGGAGGTTGTGCCTGCCGTCGCGCTGCGGGGTGATCGGCACCGCAACCTCAAGCTGCTCGCCGGGAAGGATCAGCCCGTGGTCGAACTCGTGCTGGGTGAGCTGCTGGGCCAGCATGTCGAACTCAACATTGCCTTCGAGCGTTTCGCGAGTCGCCCCGTAGATCCGCCGACGCCAGTTCCCGAGGTCTTCCCGGTAGCCGGCCCACTGCACGGCGACCAGAGCAACAGGGAAGGGTCCCTCGTTTTGGATGCTGGCTCGCAGGCCGCCGGCGAGCAAACCGACCGTCAACGGCTCTTTCGGCGGGACCAGACTGGCCGTTACGGTCACTTCATCGGCAGGCACCGGAAGCGGGCCGGGAACGAGGGTCGCGTCACCCTCATCCTCCACGGGGGGCAGAATCTGGTAGCCCTTCGCGAAGCGGCGCATGAAGAAGCTGTCCAGACCCCGCTGGATCATGCCGCCGCCTTGATCGATCTCCACCATCACAACAACCTGCACGACTCCATCCGCGCCGGTATCATGAACGGCGCTGAACTTGAATCCTGGCGCGAAGGGGTGCTTGTATCTCCAGAAGCCGGCCGGGTGGGCCACCTCGGGGCGCTCGGTGCGGATGAGGAAGCGGCCGGAAACGAGTTCGGCGCGATCCACATCGCTGCCGGACAGGTCGTAGTAGCGGGCGAGGGTCGGCCAGTTCTCGGCTTCGAGCAGATCAGCAATGATCGGCACGGCCGCCTGGGGGGACTCGAAATACAGCGGGCTCGTATCCGCGTCGATGAGTTCCATCGCCTGGGCAACGACCACCAGACCTCCGACAATGCAGCAAGAGAGGAGCCCAACCAGGAGCCCCAGACTGTTTTTCGTTACGCCGGGACAGTGCATCGTTCGTCCTCCTGTCGTAGCGACTTTCGATGAGCCGTCACAGGGTCACAGACGTCTGAGGGGCACGGTGTGCTCACTGGGTGGGGAGGAAATGTGGCGTGCACGGGGGCGCATAGAGCGGTCAAACCAGCGGAGTGATGCGGGAGCCGCCGGGTATCCGGGTATGACTGCAGCACCTTCCAGGCCAACATCCCACGCACGGACAAGATCAGATCCGGCCCCGCCAAGATGCCTGTCAGGCACGCCGGCAACAGACGAGGCACTTGCTCCAGCCTTCGCCGCGAGGACGCGGTTCCCTGCAACGAGGGAGCGACTACCTGAACGTGTGTTCGTAGTCCAAGATGAGTGTGTTGTTGCTCACGTCGTCTTGCTTCTCGTCGCGGACCACATACTGCAGGCGCCACTGACAGTTGGATTTCGCCACGTGGTAATTGAACCCGATCGTCAGCCACCGCGCGTCGAGCCGGTCTGCGACGTCGGTGTTGGGGTCGAACTCCTCGTAGCCTGCGACGAGTTCAAGCGTGTTCGTCTCGCCACGCCAGGGCAGGTGGTGCCCCGCTTTCACGTACCAGCCATCTGCAGCCACGGATCGGCCGCCGCCCTCAATGTTGCTGCGGGTGTAACCGGCCCAAGCGCGCGTGCCACCGTGCGCGAAGCTCAGATCAAGGCCCCACGCGTCTTCGTCGACGGCCTCGGCATCGTACAGCGTCTGCAGACCGTAGGCCCCATCGTTCTTCTTCAGGAGTTTCTGATACGGAGTGTTCAATGGGCTGTTGTTGTGGGCCCAGTCGAGTGCGACATTGAGCTCGGGTGTGGCGAGATACTCCGCCCGCAAGACGGTCAGGTAGGTCCCATGGGTGTTCGTCTTGTTCGTCCCGTCACCCCCGTAGATCCCCGCGTACCAACCGAAGGTATCCGTGCAGTCAGCCTTGTGAAGCAGCAGCCCAACGTCGCGCTTGGGCGCAAGGATAGTGCTGATGAGGGAACGCTCGGCGAGGGGGTTCTTGATGTGACTGGTCAAATGGTCGCGACTGAAGGGCGCCTTCATCTGGCCGGCTGTCAGGTTGGCGAAGTCCCAGCCACTGTACGTGAGGTAGGCGTCCCGGATCTCGAACTCATCCATGCCCCAGTCGCGGCGCACATGCGCGTACGCGAGCAGATCCTCGCCGAACTGGTGACCGTACGAGGCGCGGAGTCTTCGGGTGTTGTAACCATCGCCGCCCTGGTGGTCATCCCTCGACCCCCAACTCGGCAACGCAGGCCCGTCCTGCGTCAGGGAGTATCGCGCCTCAACGCGCGCGTTGAAGCCCATCTGCTTGACCGGACCGGGCTTCCCGGTGGGGCACTTCCAGTAGGACGCCGGGCGCAGCGTCTGCGCGCTGCAAACACCAGAGCATGACAGCATGACTGCGGCAACCATCAACACATGTTTCGAGGTCAAGACTGCTCCGTCCCATTTCGTCGGTACGGTTCTGACGTGTCTGTCCGGGCAGTTCCCCCGCAGTCTGTGCCGGTTCTCCACGAGACCGCCCCCGCGACCGCCATAGTGTACCAAATCGCCGTGAAGGCCCGCGGTAGACACCACGAAGAAATCGGGAACTACCGGCAAGCGCCGACACGAACGGCAGACGGCCCGGCGTCATCGGCTTCAGCGAAGCTCCCACTCAGACCCGTGGGGCTTGGGCGCTGCCCGGAACCGGCTGTCGTAGTCGCCGTTGATTATCCGGCGTGTGGCGGGCGTCAGCGTTATGCTCTCACCGTTTCTCCGCTCCCACTCGTCCACTTCGTAGATCAGCGTGTAGATCTGGGTGAGCTGCTCGGCCAGGCCGCTGCGGCTCACCTCGTCAACAGTCTTGCCCGAGGCCAGCAGACTCTTGATGGAGACGCCGGCACGCCACGGAGCTACGTAGCTTCGGCGCAGTGTTCCCCACCACATATTCGACTGGGTGGGCGTCTCGGCGAGGATCAGGTTGTCGAGTTCCTCCTGGCGCAGCTTGAGCATCGCACCGACCCACGCTCGGGCCTCACGGAAGGTCTCGTCGAGGGCCGTCACGAGGCCCGCTTCGGAGGTGATGCTCGCCGCGCGCAACCGCCTGCCGAGCAGTCGTCCCTCCTCCTCGGAGATCAGATCATTGATCGCGTCCTCGCCGAACTGATCCCAGCCTTCCAGATGCCACAGCTCGTAACCGATGAAGAGTTCTCGCAGGGCGTCACGTGGGACGTTGCCGTACTTCACGCCGGTCGCCCAGTGCATGACGTTCGACAGGTTCTTCCCGCTGCGGATGAAGTCCGAGTCCTCGACCAGGCTGCGGTTCTCATCCCCAACGAGGAACGGGACGTCGATGATGGGGATCTTGTCGATGTTGCTGCCCCTGCCAAGGACGGGCAGCGTCCAGAACTCGGTGGCCGGATATAGCCATGTCGGCGTGCCGGGGTGAGCGTCGCGCACCATCCTGGGAACGTACTGCGCGGCCCCGAGCTTGGTGGATACGCTGGGGGCGCCCTGGTTCGCGCCGATTGCGTTCATCGCGTCCAGGCCCG
>JALGSS010001086.1 GCA_029821745.1 Candidatus Zipacnadia bacterium | reverse complement strand
TCGAAGCCGCCATCCGTGTCCTTGAGATGCAGGCTGGCGACATAGTCCAGCACGCGCTCGAGTTCGTCGGCGCTGTCGAGGCCCTCGTTGTAGTAGAAGATATTGGCGGTGTCGAGGTTCATGCGGACGTTCGGGTGATTGACCTCGGCGATGGTCGCGAGCATGCCGTCGGCGTTCTTGCAGAAGGGCGGGTGGGTCTCGAGGGAGATGACGGTGTTGCCGGCCATCGCCTGTTCGCCGAGATAGTTCAGGCGGGCCATGTGGATCGCCCGGTCGAGCTCGGAGCCGCTGGCGCTGCAGAAGTAGATGGGCACCTCGAGCTTGCTGCAGGCGTCCAGCACACCGACCGCGGCATCGACGGCTGCTTCCTGATCCAGGTTCACTCCCCCTCCGAGGGACATGATCTTGAGGCCCTTCTCGTCGCAAGCCTTCGCGATCTTCTCCAGCTCTTCGAGAGGGCGGACGTTGATCTCCAGATTGTAGATCCCGGCGTCGGCGATGTGGTCGACCGCTGCCTCCCAGCCGCCATACCCGCCTTCGCGCAGTGAGATGTTCGCAGACATTATCACAACTCCTCAATGGTGATCGTTGATGGGACCTCGGTCCCACAGACGTGTATTGACCAAGCACTGTGGGAACACCTTCCGCGCTTACGTGTTGGTTAGAAGTGTGGCCTTGTGGGGGTGTGCCTGCGCGCAGGGCAAGGCGGAAGGACTCTCAGACGCGTCTGCCGAAAGTGTAGGTTTGAGCGTGCCAACACGATCTGAGTGAAAGCGCCCCCCCCATGGCCAATATGCGAAACCACGCGGTCACACGCCTGCTACTGCGCCTGTGGGTGCAGATCGTGCTTGGCGTCATCCTGGTAGTAGTGGTCGTGGTAGTGATCCGCTCCTCGCACGGTCATCCGGTCCTGGTTGCCGAGGCAACGCAGGGGGACCTGACCTTGCGTATCGCTGCATCGGGACTGGTGGAAGCGAAGAGCGCGGACTTGTCCTTCCGAGGCAGTGGCAATATCCTGTCCATCTACGTGGAGGAAGGCGAGCGCGTGGGGCGCTCTCAGGTTCTGGCGCGCATCGATCCGGCTTCCTCGGGACCGATCTCCCCCTTGTATTCCGTCGAGAGCACGAATGTGGACGCGATCCATGCGCCGTATGATGGCACGATCGTCGAGGTCTATCTGCGCCCTGGCGTGGTCGTAGCGGCGGGCCAGCCGGTGATCCGCATTGTCGCGGACGAGAGTGTGTGGATCACCGGATTCGTGAATAGCGAGGACGCGATGTACATGCGCCCCGGTGACACGTACCGGTGCCGGGCCGGCGGGTACCTGAGCCAACCGTGGGACATCGTCATCAAGCATATCGGACGGGAGGCCGTGGCGCGCCGGGACATCCCGGGCTCGTCGCGGCAGGTTCGGGTGCGGTTCGATCCGGGTGTTGCGTCCGCGCCGATCGCCCCCGGAACCGAGGTGGACATTGACGGCGAAGCACTCCTCGCCGGCGGGGCGGCGCTCATCCCGGCTGCGGCCGTGGTGCGGGACGGACCGCGAGACTATGTCTGGCTGGTTGAGCGTGGGAAGGTAATAACTTCGACCTGGTGCAGATCCGCGACGGCGTTGCCCCCGGCGATTTGGTCGTCGTGAATGGGAAGGACGCCCTCAAAGAGGGCATGGCCGTGAAGGCTTCCCCGATGCCCGAGATGGCCAAGCCGGAGATCGGGGGCGAGTAGCCATGCCCACCACCGCGCCCTCGGACATGGCTCTCGTCGCCCGCAATGTCAACAAGGACTACCGCCTGGGCGACGTCACCGTGCATGCGTTGCGTGGCGTCGACCTTGACGTGCCCGCCGGGAACTTCGTCGTCATGCTGGGCCCGAGCGGCTGTGGGAAGACAACGGCGCTCAACCTGATCGGGGGCCTCGACACGGCCACGAGCGGTGAGCTGACCGCCTTCGGCGAGCGCCTCGACACGATGACCGAGGAGCAGCTCACCGAGTATCGCCGCGTCAGCGTCGGCTTCGTCTTTCAGATGTTCAAC
>JALGSS010000133.1 GCA_029821745.1 Candidatus Zipacnadia bacterium | reverse complement strand
CTGCCGTTCGGCCATCGCAAGCGCCCCCGGCCTGCAGTGGCAGCCGGACGTCGTCCACCTCAACGACTGGCACACAGCCCTCATCGCCCTGTACCAGAAGTCGTGGGGACTGGATTTCCGGACCGTCTACACCGGGCATCAGTTCGGCGCCGCCTACCACGGGACGTTCTCGACCGATTTCCAGGCGATGGCAGGCATTGACCTGGGGCGCCCCGAGGCCCGCAGCTTCATCCGCAATGGGCAGATTGACCTGGCTCGTTGCGGGCTGGCCCTCGCGGACATGGCGAACACGGTCAGCGAGCGTTACGCGTGGGAAGTCTCGCAGCCTGACACCGAGGAGGGCGTGGACGACCTCATCGCCCAGCGCGACGATCGCTTCCGCGGCATCCTCAACGGGATCGACTACGGGGTGTGGAACTCGGCGACCGACAGCGTGATCGCGGCGCACTACTCCCAGCAGGACACGTCAGGCAAGGCAGTCTGCAAGGCTCACCTGCAGCGGCTGGCTGGGCTGCCGGAGGATCCGGATGTGATGCTGGTCGGAATGGTCAGCCGGCTGGACGCTCTCAAGGGGTTCGACCTGGTCCTGCCCGCACTCCCCAGACTGCGCGGCGCCCAGTTCGTGTTCCTCGGCACCGGTGACCCGCGCTATGCGCGGGCGATCCAGGCAGCCGCTACCACCCGCGACGACGTGTCCGCCTTCGTCCAGTTTGACTCTGATCTTGCTCGGCACATCTACGCCGGCGCCGACATGCTGCTCATGCCCTCACGGCGGGAGCCCTCGGGCCTGACGCAGATGATCGCCCTGAAGTACGGCACAATCCCCCTCGTCCATAAGACGGGCGGGCTGGCGGACACCATTTCGGAGTCCCCGGACCGCCGCAACGGCTTCGTCTTCGAGGACTACACGGTCGAGGACATGATGGCTGCGTATGACCGTGCCCGGGCCGCCTACCACGCGCGCGATTCCTGGCGGGACCTCGTTCTCCACGCCATGGGCTGCGACTTCTCCTGGAACCAGTCGGCGAAGCGCTATCTGGAGATGTATGAAGACGCGCTCAGTTTGTGAGGCGGCGCGGCCGCGAGCAAGTCGCGCCTTCTGTAGGGCGGGGGTTCATCCCCCGCCTGCCGTCCCTCCCGGCGCGGTACGAGCCCGCGCCCTACAGACGGCAACGGCAACGACGCACTGGTCACCACGCAGTGGGACCAGTGTGTGTGAATAGCCCCTCAAGCACACCGCCGATGAGGCCGGCAGTGTGCCACCCCTTCATGTGATTTCGTGGACCACCGGTCGTGGTCGTTGTGGGTCCGCGACTTGGGTTGTGCTGGAAAACACGAAATAGCCGTGGGGTGCCGATGTCGCACAATCGGCGGGGCCCCACGGAGGCGCTATTGATGGCGCACGGGCCTGCGGGGCCCCGGTCACTGTACGACGTGACCACCCCGCAGCTAACGAAGGAAGTTCCTCAACACAACCCAAGTCGCGGCCGGGGCGTGGTGGCACCCCTCCATGTGAGTTCACCAATCAACCATCCCTCAGTCCACCTGAATCACGATCGTCTCCATGGCCGGGATGGTGCCGGAGAGTTGTCCGTCCGCCAGCTTCACGTCGGGCAGTTCACGGAAGAGACCTTTCGCGGTTGCCCCTGCAACCGGTACGGCGAAGGCTTTCGGCTCCTCATTGTCGCTGACCAGCACGACGTACTTGCTGCCCTCATAGTCCCAGTACCCGGCCCAGATGCGGTCGTCGCCCTCAGACAAGACCGTGAGCGCGCCATCCATCACTGCGGGCGCCAGGCGCTTGATCTCGGGTACGAGCGCCTTTGACGCCTCCCATTGCTCGGGGTTGTCAGTCACGACCCAGCCGCCGTCACCATAGGTGTAGTAGATGATACCCTTGACCCCCGCAAGGAGGCCCAGGTAGGTCATCCCGCGGAGTTCCCGGGCGTTGGGCGCGCGCTTCCAGCCGCCGTATCCCCCGAAGCACTGCAGGACCCCGATCAGAGTCGTGTCATACTTGAGGGCCTCAATCCGCGCCGACTTGAGCAGATCGTAGACCATCGTCATGCGCGCGTTGGGTATCGGGTACGGGTCGGGAGCGAGGATGTCGGTGCCCCGCGCATAGTTCCTGTACTCGCCGGGCCGGCAGATGACCGTGTAGGTCAGATGGTTGGGATCAAGCTGCTTGAATCGATCGTGCCGCTCGAAGATGGTCTCAGCCGAGACCCCTCGCGCCGCCGGCTCATCCCCCGGATTCCAGGCCATCACCGCGGGATGGTCCCGGTAGCGCTCCACCGTCTCGTACATCGGGGCGGTGAACTCCGTCACGATGTAGACGCCCAACTCGGCGCACTCGTCCAGGAAGTCCTGATAGCCGTCGAGGGTCATGATCCGAGTGTGGGCGCAGTTGAACCCGGCAGCGGCAATGTCCCGGGCCATCTTCGCCCGGTGGGCGATGTCGAAGCTCTGGGAGACATGGTAGAACCCGAAGGGGAAGAAGGGCTCCCCGTCGAGGAGAAACACACCGTCCTCGCGCACACCGAAGCGGGGGGCTGGGTGCTTGAAGAAAGGCAGCGCGGCCTCGCCCGCAACTCTGTTCGCGGCCTTGAGTTGCACGGTGAGTGTGTGCTCACCATCAGCGAGATCGGCGCTGGGCATCTTGGCCATGAGGTCAGTCTCGGGCTGTGCCGTCGTCTCGCGCACGAGGGCGTCATCGATGAGGTAGGCGGCGCGCAGTTCTCCCGCCGCGTCATCGGCGTTGGGCACGAGCCGCAGGGAGACCTCCAGCGGCGGCGTCTGTCCATCCGCCGGGCCGCCGACGGCCCCCGGGGCCGCCACGGTCGGGTACAGGTGCGCGCGCTTCAGGTGCGCGGTCACGGCCGGGGGGACGGTGAGCTGCGTCGGCCAGTCGGCGATGGTCGCGCCCGCCTGGTCGGTGAACAGCAGGCGAGCCGTCGAGACTCCTCTGGCATTGAGAGTGAAGGGGACCTGGAGAGTCTTGTCGCTATCCGGCTCGAGGGTGGCACTGACCACGTCGCCCGCCGCCGTCTCGCCCTCGGCGGGTGTGGTCTCCATGTGGGCATTCACGGTGACTGCGTGGTCGGTGGTGTTCCGCAGCCCCACTGTGGCAACGCCCGGGCCCGGCCGGCTCGGACCGTAGTGCAGATTCGTGATCTGCGCCCCCACGCTCGACTGGGAGACATAGAACCAGATGTTCTCGAGCATCGCGCCGGCGATCTTCTTGCCCGTCTCGCCGCGGAAGGCGTAGTAGCTACTTGCCACCAGTAGCCCCTTGCCCGTGGGGCGAACGACCAACAGGCTCTTGTCATCCATGCAGGTGACTAGAGACTGCCAACTCTCCGGCCAGCTATCAATGTGGGCCCAGATGTTGGGCCGCATCCTCAGAAGGGGCGGCAGGTCGTTGGGCACTGACAGCAACGGGTGCCCGGCGGTGCGGATCGCTGCAGATTGCGGTGTCTTCTCACGATGGGTGGCGCAGGTCGCCCACGTGAGGTGGAAGTCGTCCCCGAAGGTGTTGACCCACTGATCCAGAGCGGTGTTGTAGCTGGCGTCACTGATCAACAGACACCCGCCGCCCTCGAGGAATGCCAGCCACTGATCCCTGTACGGGGTCATGTCTTGGGGGTTTTCGTAGTTGCCGACCGAGGCGGCAATGACGAAGTCGAACTCGTCCAGCCGGTCCACCAGGGCGGCGATATCCACGTTCTCGAACTTCTCGAACTCCCAACCCAGGCCGGCGAGGGTGGCATCGTACTCGTCGATGAACGAGTTCTTGCCGTCCGGCCACGAGCTGTAGACGACGGCGACTCTGGGCGCTGCGGCAAGAGTCACCAGGGGTACGAGCAGGGCGAGAGCCAGTGTGACGACGATAGTGCGCATGTGCGATCACTCCTCCTGAACTCATTGCTCACACACTGCGCCATGTCTGCGGCGGAGTCCTCCCCGTCACGCGGAAGAGGGAGCAGAGCGCGTGGCGAAAGAGGGTATTGACAGCGGCACTTAGGAAGGTTAAGGTAACCAGGCTTATGCGGATAGGCGCATAAACAAAACAACATGGACAGAGACATCCAGCAATTCGTGCGACTGATCCAGGCCGTGGCCGATGAGAACCGGCTACGCATCCTCAACTGCCTCCGGGCGCGTCCGGCGTGTGTCTGCGAACTCGTGCAGGCCACCGGGCTCCCACAGTCGCGGATCTCGCGCCACCTGAAGCTCCTGCGCGACGCGGGCCTCGTGGTTGACCGGCGGGACGCTCAGTGGGTGGAATACTCCCTGACCGACGGGGCGGATGATCCCACCCAGGCCGCGCTGCTTGCGCTCGTGGAAACCGGGCTCGGGGAAGTGCCCGACGCCTCGGAGGACCTTGAGCGCCTCAGCCAGGCGAGTCGCGACACGTGCGACGTCTGACGCCTTGTTCGATGCCTCCCATTGAAGAATGCGCATATGCGCATCTGCAGACAAAAGAGTGGATAGCTCGTGTCCGACCGGATGAAGTTTGCGTTAATACTCGGTGTGTTCCTGGCGGCATACTTCGTGCCGATCCAGCATCCGCGTGTCCAGACCGCTGTGATGGACATGCTGGTGATGCTGCAGGATTACGCCCAGAAGCATGTGCTGTTCTGCCTGGTGCCCGCGTTTTTCATCGCCGGGGCGATCGGCGTCTTCATCAGCCAGTCGTCGGTGATGAAGTATCTCGGGCCCAAGGCCAACAAGATCTTGTCATACGGGGTCGCCTCGGTATCGGGAACGATCCTCGCGGTGTGCTCCTGCACAGTGCTGCCGCTGTTCGCGGGCATCTACACCCGGGGGGCGGGACTCGGTCCGGCGACGGCCTTCCTGTACTCCGGCCCGGCGATCAACGCCCTCGCCATCATCCTCACCGCCCGGGTTCTCGGCTTCCAGATGGGCCTCGCCAGGGCGCTTGGGGCCATCGTCTTCTCCCTGGTCATCGGTGTGCTCATGTCGGCGATCTTCCGCAAGGAGGAATCCGAACGTGCAGCGGAGGCCGAAGCGGCGTTTGACGGCATGGATGATGATGAGGCCCGCCCGCTGTGGCAGACGGCTTCCTACATCGGCACCATGGTCCTTATCCTCATCTTCGCGGCGTGGGCTAAGCCGGCGGAGCAGAGCGGGCTGTGGTGGAGCGTATACCAGATCCACTGGTACATTGTGATCCCGTTGCTGGCGATCCTGGGGCTCATGCTGTGGCGCTGGTTCAACCGCGAGGAGATAGGCGAGTGGATGAACGCAACGTGGGGCTTCACCGCGCAGATCATGCCGCTTCTGTTCGCAGGCGTGCTGATGGCTGGATTCCTGCTCGGGATGCCCGGGACGGATAACGGGATCATCCCGAATAGCTGGATCGCACAACTGGTGGGCGGCAACTCGCTCAAGGCGAACTTCTTCGCCTCGATCGTCGGCGCGTTCATGTACTTCGCGACGCTGACCGAAGTGCCCATCATCCAGGGGCTTCTCGGGAGCGGAATGGGCAAGGGGCCGGCCCTCGCTCTGCTGTTGGCTGGTCCGGCCCTATCGCTGCCGAATATGCTCGTGATACGCAGCGTGCTGGGGAATAAGAAGACCGTCGTGTTCGTGCTGCTCGTAGTCGTGATGGCAACTCTCACAGGTCTCGTATACGGGACCTTCGCCGGATAGGGTTCAGGCCAATTCAGTTCGAGGTGATACAGATGAAGATCCAAGTGCTCGGGACGGGCTGCCCCAAATGCCACAAGCTCGCGGCCAATGTCGAAGAGGCCCTGACACAGACGGGTGTTGAGGCTGAAGTAGAGAAGGTCACGAGCGTGGCTGATATCGCCAAGTTCGGCGTCGTGTTCACGCCGGCTCTGGTGATTGACGGTGAAGTCAAGGTCGCTGGGAAGGTCATTGCACCGGGTAAGATCGCTGAGATGATAGTCTAGGCCAAGCTGAGTTGCCCAACAAACCGGCGTCGTGCCGGGAAACCAGGCGGGAGGAAGGCCAGATGCTGAGTTCCAATGACCGTGAGGGCAAGACAGTCCTGATCTTCGCGTGCAGCGGCGGCAGCAACGTAGGCCAGATCAGCAATGAGGCCGCGAAGAAGCTGACCGCGGACGGAGTGGGCAGGTTTTTCTGCCTTGCCGGCGTGGGCGGCGACATATCGGGGATCATCGAGACCACGAAGGCCGCCGACGAAGTCATCGTCATTGATGGATGCTCTGTCGCCTGTGCGAAGGCCATCATTGACAAGATCGACGTGCCCATCAACTGCTACATCGACGCTACGAAGCTGGGCATCGAGAAGGCCCCGCATCTCGACTTCACGGATGAGGAGATCAATACCGTGTGTGACGCCGTCACAACCTGCCTTGAGGGCGGAGATTGTGGCTGCGGCGGCTGCGGCTGTAGCTGATCTGAACGCGGTTGAGGGAGAGTGACAGATGCAACGGACACAAGTGACGGCGTTGCTTGGCGTGCTGGTGCTCCTTGGCGTGGTGATCGGGGCCAAGGTGGTGAAGACGCGGGACGCCCCGCAGGACACGCCGCCCGCTCCGGCTGGCGGCGAGGTCGTCATCGTGGACTCGCCGGTTGATGATGCCGCACCCAGGGACATGGAAACACGCGGGACCGGGGACACGAACAGCGATAGCACCGGTCATGGACTGCCCCGGCTGCTCGAACTTGGTTCAGTCGGGTGCAAAGCCTGCAAACAGATGGAGCCAATCCTTGCGGAGTTGGCTGAGGAACTGGACGGCGAGGTGACCGTAGAGTTCATCGACATCGCCAAGGATCCCTCTGCTGTCAACGAGTACGAGATCAAGTTGATCCCCACGCAGATCCTCTTCGACGCGTCGGGTGCGGAACTGCACCGGCACGAGGGCGTCTACGCAAAGGACGAGCTCCTCGCCAAGATGCGCGAAGTGGGCATGGTCAAGTAGCAGGAAGGGCGCCGCAGCCTTATGGATAGCGTGATGCAGGCCCTGGAGCAGGCGCTGGAAGCGTCCTCGCTCCTGGTCATCCCCCTGGTATTCCTGGGCGGGGCTCTCACGGGTCTGAACCCGTGCGTGTACCCGACGATCCCCGTGATCATCGGGTACATTAGCGGGCAGAAGGAGCAGACGAAGCTGCGCGGGCTCGCACTGGCGCTGGTCTTCGTTCTCGGGCTCGCGGCCACCTACGTTCTGCTGGGCGCGACGGCTTCCTTCGTCGGTAGCGTGCTCGGGGTGTCGAAGTCCGGCTGGATGTACATTGTCGCGGCCGTGTGCATCGTCGTGGGGCTGCATATGGCGAACCTGCTGCCGTTGAGCTTCGGGACCTGGGCCCCCGCGCAGTCCAAGTGGGCGGAACTGAGCGGCTTCGCGGGAGCGTTTATTCTGGGGATGTTGTTCGGCCTCGTTGCCAGCCCGTGCGCGATGCCGATACTCACGCTGATTCTCGCGCTGATCGCCTCAAAGGGGCAGGTTGCCTACGGGTCCCTGCTCATGTTTATCTACGCCTTGGGACACGGGTTGCCTCTGGTGATCATCGGGTCGGTGGCGGGCGCGCTGACGAGCCTGGAGCGCTTCTCGAAGTACTCGGTGGCCGTCCAGCGCGTGGGTGGTTGGATTCTCATCCTTGTCGGCGTCTACTTCATCTGGGCGGCCTGACACGCTCAAGATCGGCCGGACGCTGATATCGCCGAGAAGCACTTCGACGGAAACAAACGAATTCAGACTGGGGTCCACGTGCGCAAGGTCTGCTATTGCTGGTGGAAGGGAACGTAGGCATCGGGAGTCACCGCCCGCCCGCCGTTGGGGCGCGCGTCATTGCCGTGTGACATCGATTCCTACAAATGAGGAGACCAAGCAATGGCTTCGCTCGATGCCGTCTTGCGCAGCATGACATTCCACTTCTTCGCGAGTGGACAACACAAGATCAGTCCCGCTGAATTCGTGGCTGCGACTGATGTTGTCTTACTGGATGTCCGCTCAGATGTTGAGTTCGACACGGTTCATTTCCCTCTCAGGGGACATGAGACCCCGATCCACGTCCCGCTCGACGAACTGCCCAGCGGGCTCGCGGGAGTTTCTGTCGACACGCCGCTCGCGGTATTCTGTTCATCGGGCGTTCGGTCGGCTATCGCCTACGCGTACCTGAGGGCGAGCGGCTTCGACAACGTTCGGATCCTGGAGGGCGGCTACGAAGAGCTGATCCGGGAACTCAAGCCCGGCAAGCTGCTTGCGCTCGATAGCCGCGATCCTGCGGTAGCATGCGGGAGGCGACGCTGAAATGCTCTTTGTCGCGGCTCCCGTCATGTTCTGTATCGCCTTCTTGTTCTCGATGCTGGGTATGGGCGGATCGCAGCTCTATATACCGTTGCTTTTCTGGCTGGGGATGGACTTCAAGACGGAAGCGATTCCGCTGGGGCTGTTGCTCAACGTAGCCACCAGTTCGTCGTCCGCGACCACGTACATCCGCAACCGGATGGTCAACTGGCGTGTGGCGCTTCCCTTCGCTCTGGGGATGCTCGCACTGCCGACCTTTGGGGCCCGCCTGAACGCGCAGTTGCCCGAGAAGCCTATCATTCTGCTCTTCGCGCTCTTCACCGCGACGGCTGCTCTGCTGATGTTGAGTGGGTGGCGACCGAAGGGAGAGGCGGGCCTGAGCCGGCGTGGGCAGATTGCACTTGGGGTCACAGGCGGGGGAGTGCTGGGCTTCATCCTGGGCCTGGTCGGACGCGGAGGCGGGTCGTTTGTCGTGCCCTTGTTGTATATGTGCGGCCTTGAAGCCAAGATCGCGGCGGCAACATCCTCCGTCGTTGTCACTGGTTCCGCAACAGTCGGCTTCCTGTCGCATTTGCCGCAGGCCCAATTGCACTGGGGGCCGAGCGTTGCGTCGGTGGCTGCCGTCGTGCTGGGCAGCCAACTTGGATCACGCTTGATGGCGAAGAAGCTCAAATCGCGGCGCATCAAGACCATCTTCGGTTGCGTGCTGCTTGGGGTGGCTGGGATATTGGCTGTTCAGGCGGTAATTGGGTAGCCGTGCGTAGTCTCCCGAGGCCCCGCTATTCAACTGCACGGACGGATGCGAGGCAATGGAGGCCATAGGATGACCG
>JALGSS010001085.1 GCA_029821745.1 Candidatus Zipacnadia bacterium | reverse complement strand
GCGGGTAGCCCTCACACCCGTCGGTAGAGATGCACACATGCACCTCCACACCCATGTCGGACAGCTTACGCATAGTTGCGGCCATGGTCATTTCATCGTCGGGATGTGCGCCGAACACGAGGATGCGCTTGTAGTTCACACTCGTCCCTCCCTTGATTGTTGGCCGTCTGCTTCGCCAACGGCGCGGCCTTGTCCTGCGGGCCCGGAGCCTGTGCCGAAGGCTGGTGCATGAACTCAGGCGATCACACGGCCTCGATGACGACCCGCGCGCCGAGAAGCCCCGGTGCGTCGGCGGTCAGCGTGATCTCACCGGTTTCGCGGCCTGACTGCACAATGACCTGGCACAGGCCGCTGAATGCTCGGCGATTGGTGGCCTTGTCGGGCTCGTGGCTGCTTGGGTCACCGTTGCCCACGCCGAGGATCGTCCCGCCCTCGCACTGGAAGGAGATCTGGTCGTCGGCGATGGGCATCAGGCGACCATCGGCATCGTGGACCGACACCGTGACGACGGCGACGTCGCATCCGCCCGTGCTGATTTGCCCTCTGTCGGGCTGCAACTGGATCTGAGCCGCCGGGCCGGCGGTCTCCACAGTTGTGGTGACCGTCTGGCCATCTTTCATGCCACGCGCTTCGAGGGTCCCGGGCTGGTACGGAACGGTCCACTCCAGGTGGCCATTGCGGGGCATGTCCTGAGAGCCCAGGCTGTGCCCGTTGAGGAGCAACTCCACGGAGTCGCAGTTGCTGTGGCACCAGACCTCAATCGGCTCGCCTTCGCGCCCCGGCCAGTTCCAGTGGGGGAGCAGGTGCAGGACGATCTCATCGGTCCACCAGGCCTGGTAATAGTAGTAGTTGTCCTTGGGAAAGCCGCAGGTGTCCATGATGCCGAAGGCGGAGTTGATACACGGCCACTCGTAGGGCTGCGGCTCGCCCCGGTAGTCGAAGCCCGTCCAGACGAAGGTCCCCGCCATGAAGGGACGATCGGCGATGGCCCGCCATGCCTCTTCCGCCTGGCAGCCCCAGTCCGGCGAGTTGACGTCATACGCGCTCAGGTAGCCCTGCACGGGATCATTCGCGTAGATTCCCCGGGTCGAGACGGCGCTGGAGGTCTCGCTGCCGACGAGTGGGTGCTCCGGGTGCTCGGCGTGGTACTTGTCGTAGCCCTCGATGCGGTAGTTGCACCCCTGCACGTCGTGGGCGAGGGAGAAGGCTCCTCCCCAGCCGTCGTTCATTGCCGTCGTGGTGGGCCGGGTCGGGTCCAGGGCGCGGGCGAACTGGTTGAGGGTCGTGACGATGCGCGCCCCGACGTCCGTGCCCTGCAGGGGCTCCTCGTTGGCCATGCTCCACATGATCACTGACGGGTGGTTGCGGTCCCGCAGGATCATGCTCTCCAAGTCGGCGATGCCGTCGGGCGAGCTGCTCAGATGGCGGTTCTCGTCCATCACGAGCATCCCCAGGCGGTCGCAGGCGTCCAGCAGTTCGGGCGTCGGCGGATTGTGGGCGGTTCGGTAGGCATTGCCGCCCATCTCCTTGAGGCGCTCCACCCCTTCAGCTTCACCGGCGCGCCATTGAGGTAGAAGCCGGTCTCTGAATCGAAGCGGATCGTGCGAATGCCGAAGGGCGTCGTGCAGCAATCCACGACCTCGCCCGCGACGATGATCTCGGTCTTCAGGCTGTACAGGTAAGGCGAGTCGACATCCCACAGGTGCGGGGCGTCGACCTGCGCCAACTGACTGATCTCGGCGGCTTCCCAGGCGTCGAGAGGCTGCTCGGAAGCGCTCTGGGCGACCTGGCCGCCTGAAGCGTCGAGTACGGTTGACACAAGCTGCGTCACGGCGTCCTCGTCGCTCTCGTTAGCAACCGTTGTCTGCACGATCACATTCGCGGACGACGGATCCGCCGGGTCGCCGTCCACCTCCGCAGACACGAAAGTGCCCCACTGGGCGACGTGAACCGGGGCCGTCTTCGTCAGCCAGACATGGCGGTAGATGCCGGCGCCCTCGTACCACCAGCCCTCGAACTCGCCGGCATCAACGAAGACGGCGAGCACATTCTCGCCGCCGTAGTTCGCGATGTCCGTCACGTCGAACCAGAAGCTCGTGTACCCGCTGGGGTGATTGCCCAGTCGGTGCCCGTTGAGCCAGACCGTGCAGTTGCGGAACACGCCGTCGAACTCGAGGACGAGGCAGCGGCCGAGGTCTTCGGCCGGGAGCGTGAAATGCTTGCGGTACCACGCGACCCCAGGCTTGTAGAACCCGTGGCTGACATTCTGGGACGCGTCGAAGGGCTGCTCGATGAGCCAGTCGTGGGGCAGGCCGGCGGGGCCGGCTGCCTTGCCCGCCTTGACTGAGCCATACGTGGCGGCGTGGTCGATGGCCTCGGCGGCTGCGATCTCGCCGAGATGGAACTGCCAATCGGGGTCCATAAGCATGCGCTCACGAGGAAACTGGTCGGGTTGCTTTGCGTCTTGCGTCATGACAGTGGGTCCTCCAGTTGTGGGAGCGGTTTGCCTCCCGTGGGCAGTCTGTTGTTGGCTGATCCTGGTGGGGTGATGAGTCGGGCTCTATGAGGCAACTCACTTCGCTAGCTGCGGGGTAGCGAGACCGGTGCCCGGTCTCTATGACCGGGGCCCCGCAGGCCCGCAGGGCGATCGTGATGGCATCC
>JALGSS010001084.1 GCA_029821745.1 Candidatus Zipacnadia bacterium | reverse complement strand
TGGGCGCTGACGACGTGGCCATCCCGGGAGCCGACGGTTACCTGGCTGCCCTGCGCGACAGCTTCGTCATGGCGGATCACCGCGAGCGTCGCGAATCAATCAGTGAAGCCGCGAGAGCCGCTGCGGCCGAGGTCGGTGGACAGGTTCGCATGGACGAAGATCTGCTGACCGAGATCAGCTTCCTCATCGAGTGGCCCACGTGCCTGTGCGGGAAGTTCGACGACAAGTACCTGGCCTTGCCTGACCCGGTTATCGTCACGGTCATGCAGGGCCACCAACGGTACTTCCCCGTCGAGAGCGCCGACGGGACGCTCATGCCTTACTTTATCACCGTCCGCAATGGTGATGCTCACGCGCTCGACGTCGTCCGGGAACGAGAAAGTCATCGCGCCGCGCCTGGCCGACGCCGAGTTCTACCTCACCGAAGACCTGAAGCAGTCCCTGGAGCAGCGCGTCGAGAGTCTCGCCCGGGTCACCTTCATGGAGGGGTTAGGCACCCTCGCCGACAAGACCAGGCGCATCGAACAGCTTGCGGCACACCTCGCTGCGGCCCTCCCGGAGTTCATCGGGGACGCCGCGGATGTGGCGAGAGCCGCCGCTCACTTCAGCAAGGCCGACTTGGTGACGTTGATGGTTGGCGACAGCAAACTGGGCGAGTTGCAGGGCATCATCGGCGGCGAGTATGCCCGGCGAATGGGCGAGCCGGAACCGGTTGCAGCCGCCATCGCCGATCACTACCGCCCGCAGGGGGCCGGGGACGCTCTCCCGCAGTCTCCGGCTGCGACACTCGTCAGCATCGCCGACAAGATCGACAACTTGGCCGCGTGTTTCCGCTTGGGCGCCATCCCGACGGGCTCCAATGACCCCTTCGCGCTGCGCCGTCAGGCTCAGGGCATCGCGGACATGCTCCTGGGAAACGGGCTTCGTCTGAGCTTGCGCAAGCTGGTGCGGACCGCCCTGGAACTCATGCCGGAGCCCGAGCTTCAGCGCGAGAAGGACGCCAATAAGGTGCTCCGGCCCGCCGAAGCCGCGGATGCGATCATGACATTCTTCGCCCAGCGGATCGACCATCTCCTGACCCAGGAGGGCGTCACCTACGACGGTGCGCGCGCTGTCCTCGCGTCCCCGTGGAATGACGTGGTGGAGGTCTGCGAACGGGCTCGCGCGCTGCACGCGCTGCGGACGGAAGACGAGGCGCTCTTCGATACTCTGGTGACGGCCGCCGAGCGTCCCGCGCGCATTACCAGACCCGAGGAGCTCCCGGCGGATCTGACCGTCAACCCGGACCTGTTCGAGGCCGAGTGGGAGGGCAAGCTGTGGGCCCTGTACGCCGACGCCCGCGAGCAGGTCAGCGCGACTATGCCGGGGCCATCCGGGCACTCTCGTCTCTCTCTGAGCCGATCCACGAGTTCTTCGAGGACGTCATGGTCATGGTGGACGACGCGACGATCCGCAACAACCGGCTGGCCCTGCTGCGGGAGATAGATGGCCTGAACATGCAGGTCGCCGATTTCCTGCAGATCGTGCGCGAAGGGGAGTAAGGACTCTTCAGCAACCTGATTCTGGGGGTCAAGCCTTGATCATCGCGTGCCGCCGCACTGAAAGCCCATGACCATCCGCGAACGCATTGAGCAATCCGAGCGCGAGCTACTGAGTCCGCATGCGGCCCTGAGCGCCGAGTCCAAAGGCCGCAGGCGGCCCCAGGATCCGTGTCCTGTCCGCACGGTATTCCAGCGCGACCGGGACCGGATCATCCACCAGTGCAGCGCCTTCCGGCGTCTCGCCTACAAGACCCAGGTATTCTTCGCGCCCTCCTCAGACCACCTGCGCACGCGTCTGAGCCACACCCTCGAGGTCGCCCAGATCGCCCGGACCATCGCCAAGGCCCTCCGCCTGAACGAAGACCTCACCGAGGCCATCTCTCTCGCCCATGATGTGGGCCACACGCCCTTCGGACACGCCGGGGAGGAGGCGCTGGACGAAGCCTACCGGGCCTTTGACCCCGACGCCCACTTCAAGCACACCGAGCACAGCTTGCGCGTTGTTGATGAGCTCGAGCGCGAAGGCTCGGGGCTGAATCTGACCGAAGAGACCCGGCAGGGGATCGTGCTGCACAGCAAGGGGCGCGCAAACCTGGCGTACACCCTCGCCGGCCCGAAGGGCGCGACACTGGAGTCGTCGGTCGTCCGGCTGTCGGATCGCATCGCCTATGTGAACCACGACATCGATGACTGCCTCCACGTGGGCATCGTCTCGCTGGAGGACATCCCCGAGGACATGCTCAACGTCCTCGGGCGCCACCACAGCGCCCGCGTGGGCCGCATGGTCGAGGATGTCATCCAACACAGCATCGACAAGCCCCGCCTGGCGATGAGCGACGAGGTCTCTCAGGCGACCGACGGGCTGAAGGATTTCCTGTATGACGGTGTCTACCTCGCCGAATCGCTGCAGGTCGAGGCACGCAAGGTCAAGGGCATCGTCAGGAACCTGTTCGAGTTGTACATGGAGTCGGATTCCGCGCTGCACCAGGCCATCGGACTCGTGCCCACCGGAAGCAAACTGAGGGCCCGTCTCGTGTGCGACTATGTGGCCGGCATGACCGACCGATTCGCGGTGCAGCAGTACGCCCGGGCGTTCCTGCCCACCGGCCTACCCCCGCAGGGCGAGTTCGGCCTCCCGACGCCCGAGGACTGATGCGGGTTGCGTTGAGAAACGCGATATAGCCGTGGGGTGCCGATGTCGCACAATCGGCTGGGCCCCACGGATGTGCTTCCCATGGCAGGACAGACCGAATGTGTTGAAAAAGCTCACGGCGCATGGCCGTGGGGTGTCACAGCGCCTCGTGACCGACGCGCACCATTGCTGTCGGTGGGGCGGACAATCCTGTCCGCCTGTCGCCCTTGCACGGGGCCCCGTCCCGCAATGCGGGACACCCCGTGCCCATGATTCCCCTTCTTCAACACAACCGACCTGCGTAGCCCACGTCTACAACCGACCTGCGTAGCCCACGTCTCCTGACGCTACTGAACGGGCTCCCACGCGAACAGGTCAATGTTCATCGACCCGGTGAGCCGTTCCATCCGAAGCCGGTGTTTGCCGGCAGTAAGCGTTACTCGCGCCGGCTCGTCATCCTCCCCCAGCACCCGAAAGTAGTTCCAGTCATCAGTCGTGCGACACCAGCCACCCGTAGTCGTGAACCCCACGACTCCGGCGCCAGGCAGAAGCGGCTTCCCATCGAGTTCCAGCACCCGCAAGATGTCATCATAGACGCTGGCGCCCCGCACCAGCAGATCGTAGTCGCCGGCCTTCGCCACCTCGAACTCCCACTCCGCCCACTGACCGTCGGTATCCCAAGTCGTGTGCGCCACGCCTCCTGACGCCCCGACCTTCTCCAGAATCTTGCCC
>JALGSS010001083.1 GCA_029821745.1 Candidatus Zipacnadia bacterium | reverse complement strand
GGCAGCGCGCCGGGAATATGCAGGGAGGCCTGATTCATGTCTGATGTGAAAGCTGCATTCATCGGTGCGGGCGGCAACGCCCACGGACACATGGAACGGTTCGCCGCGGTCGAGGGCGCAACCATCGCCGCCATCTGCGACATCAACGAAGCCCGCGCCGGCGAAGTCGCCGCGGAGTTCGGGGCCGAGGCGTACACCGATCATCACCCCATGCTCGACGAGTTGGACCTTGATGCCGTCTACGTGAGCGTGCCGCCCTTCGCCCATACGGACGCGGAGATTCTGGCCGCCGAGAAGGGCTGCGCCGTGTTCGTCGAGAAGCCCGTCTGCCTGGAGATGTCCAAGGGCCTCGAGATACTGGAGGCCATCGAGTCCAATGGCGTGCTGTCCAGCGTGGGCTTCCAGTTGCGGCTGCTCGACCCGGTGAACCGCGCGAAGGCCTGGCTCGCGGACAAGACCGTCGGCATGGTCTCGTCGCACCGGTGGGGCGGGCTTCCCGGCACCGCATGGTGGCGCGTCATGGAGCAATCCGGCGGCCAGCTCGTGGAGCAGACGATCCACCAGATCGACGCCATTCGCTACGTGACCGGCGACGAGGTCGAGGAAGTCTACGCCCAGTACGCCCTGCGCACCATGCAGGACGTTGAGGGGCTGACGATCCCCGACACCCAGGCGGTATTGTTCAAGTTCAAGTCCGGTGCGCTGGGAACCATCAGCACGAGCCCGATGCTCACCAAGGGCGGAGGCAAGGGCGACATTGTGTTCCTGCTGCGCGATCAGGTCTTCGAGCTGGGGTTCGGCGGGAACAAGCTCGCGCCGGAGACCGACGAATGGCTCTGCGCCGATCCGGAGCCCACGCCCAACATCGACGAGGTGTTCGTCGACGCGATCCGGACGCAAAACCAGTCGTTGATCCCGTGCTCGTATCGCGAGGGTCTGATGAGCGTCGACGTGGTGCTTGCCGCGAACAAGTCGGCCCAGAGCGGGAAGCCGGACGGGTCTTCCGCCGCGCAGGACGGCCGGACGTGACAAGGATTGTGTTGCGGAAAGGCAATCATGGGCACGGGGTGTCGTCCCGCTCTGCGGGATGCGAGGGGGCCCCGTGCAAGACGTCTCAGAGGCTCCGTGGGGCCCCGCCGATTGTGCGACATCGGCACCCCACGGCTATGAACTTGTCTAGCTGCGGGGTGGTCACGCCGTACAGTGACGGGGGCCCCGCAGGGCTGTTCGCCTTCGTGAGCGCCTCCGTGGGGCCCCGCCGATTGTACGACATCGGCACCCCACGGCTATCTAACTCTCCTCCAACACAACCGAACCACCATGTCTACACTACCAAGGCGTCCCTCCACAGGAGGGACGCCTTGGTGTTTCTGTTGAGCAAGGCCAACCGGGGCCCCGTGCAAGGCATCTCAGGCCATCCGTCATGGGCTCCTCAACACGACCTGATGACTCGCTCCACCGACTGCGGAGGCGCTACATCAGCATGCGGAGCAGAAGGAACAGACCACCGGCGAGCACGGCCACCGCCGGAACCTGGACCACCCACGTGACCACGATCTTCCCCATGATGCGCCAGTCGACCGATGCGATCCCGCGTGCGATGCCGACGCCGATTACCGAACCGATCAACACGTGTGTCGTCGAGACCGGCAGGCCCAGGCGGGAGGCGACGACAACGGTGGCGGCTGTGGCGAACTCGGCGCTGAACCCGCGGGTGGGTGTGAGGTGGGTGATCTTCTCGCCCACGGTCCTCATCACGCGTGGGCCCCACATCGCGACGCCAAAGGCAATGGCGATGCCCCCGAGCAACATGACCCACATGGGCACGGGAACCTGCCCCGCAACCTCGCCGGTATTAGCGATCGTCACCACTGCCGCCAGAGGACCGATGGCGTTCGCGACGTCGTTGGCTCCCCCTGCGAAGGCCACGCAGCAGGCGCTGACCACCTGCAGGCTTGAGAACACGCGCTCCACGAAACGATAGCTGATCTCCTGGTCGTGGACGACGGTGTGCTCGCCGGCTTTGACCTCCTCCACGATGGCCGCAACCATATTCGCAGCATTGGAGACCTTCGACGCGTCGGCTACAGCGCCGTCCGACGCTCCCTGAGCCCCCTGCAGCGACTCCAGCGCTTGCTCCAGTGATGACACAAGCTGGGCTCGGTGGTGGGCGTGGTTGACCCGGGCGAGGGTCTCGTGATCCTCGGGCGTCGGCTCCGCTCGACCGACGAGGATCCAGCCGAAAACCGCCGCCAGTCCCCCGACCAGACACGAGATGATCAGAGCCTGCTGCCACTCCAGATCGAGGTGCAGGTTCTTGAGGCCCTTATAGAAGATGACAAGACACAGGGTGGCGAACACGATGAACACCATGACGGGCGTCCACACTCGTGTCGCGGCGATGGGATCTCGGGCGTTGATGACGCGTTCGCGAATGAGGGTACTCACGCCATATGCGGCGATGGCGGCGATCAGAGGGCACGTGACCCAACTGGCGACGATTTCGCCTACTTTGCGCCATGCGACAGCCTCGGGCCCGGCGGCGATCACCGCGAAGCCGACCACGCCGCCGACGATGGCGTGAGTCGTCGATACCGGAAGCTTGAAGTATGAGGCCCCCTGCACCCACAGCCCGGCGGCAAGCAGGGCCGCGAGCATCCCCAGCATCAACATGCGCGGATCGTCCGTAAACACGTCGGGGTCGATCATCTTCTTCCGAACGGTGTCGGTCACGTGGCCACCCACGAGAACGGCGCCGAGGAAGTTTGCGATGGCGGCGGCGATGATGGCCTGGCGGATCGTCAGGGCACGCGACCCCACCGACGTGCCCATCGAGTTGGCGACATCATTCGCGCCGATATTCCAGGCCATATAGCCGCCGAATACGGCAGCGGCCACAATGAAGACAATGGCTTCGGGACCCAATGTGTTTCTCCGACGTCAGGGTGTCACGACTGTTGCGGCACGTCTGCGTCCCCCGCACGCGGTACGACTACGCCCGGGAGCCGGTACCTACCTCGCCAGCAGCATCCGAACACGGTTCGCCTGCTTCTTGGAGGCGTCCGCCAGAGAGCCGAGCAGCTCGATGAGGCGGTGCCAGAGAATCGTGCTGACCGGACCGATTTCTTCCTCATGGCGGAACAACTCGCGCAGGACCTTGTGCGCCTGCTCGTCGCACGCGGCCTCCTGGGTCTCCACGGTCGCGATCAGCGAAACGGCCTCGTCCATGTGGGGGCCCTTGAACCGGGTTTCCGCGAGGACGGGAATCTCGTTGCACAGCCGCTGCGCCTGTCTCACCGTATCGGTGATGAGGTCGATGAGCGTGAGCAAGGGCTCGGCGATGACCTCAGGCACGGTGAACTCGCGCGCCTCAAGCAACCAGACGATCTTCAGCGCGTTGTCCGAGATCGTGTCCTGGGCGCTCACGACAGTCAGCAGATCGCGCCGGCTCACAGGCAGCTTGATATTCCCGGGGAGATGGTCGCGGACCGCGTTCTTGATCTGATCGGCCGCTTCCTCGAGCGCTGTGATCTCCTTGCAGTACTGGGCGAGCTGCTCGGAGTCGCCGTCGCGCAAGGCGGTGAACAGCGGCCTGAGTTTCTCGACCGTCGACGTGGTGATCTCCATGTGCCGCGCGACGGCGGCGAAGGGCGGCTCACGCAGGATATCAGTGGGAGTTAGCATGGTTGGCTGCCTCGCTTCGAGTGCGTGTTATTGCTTCGGCGTCGGCTGCGGGAAGCACAGGTCAGTACTGGGTCGGGCGGTCAGTCGCGAACAAATCAGTCATGGCCTCGTACACATCGTCGGGCAAGTCATAGTCCGCGATGGCGAGATTGCCCTCAAGCTGCTCGATCCGCGTCGCGCCGAGAATCACCGACGTGACCGCCGGGTTCTTCAGACACCAAGCCAGCGACAACTGAGCAGCGGTGCGTCCAAGCTCCTCGGCCATTCGCTTGAGCTCCTGGGTCTTGGCGAGAATCTCGTCGGCGAAATACAGGTCCATCATGATCGTGTTCTGGGACGGATCGGCGGCGCGTGTGCCTTCCGCCGGGGCTTGGCCGGGGGCGTACTTGCCCGTCAGCACACCATGAGCCAGGGGCGAGAAGACCACATTGCCCATCCCCAGCTTGAGGGTCGTCGGGAACACCTGGTCCTCCGGGTACCGCCACAGCATACTGTAGCGCGGCTGGTTGGACACCGGCGGCCGGCAGCCCATCTCCTTCGCCAGATCGCAGGCCTCCTGCATCAGCGCCGGCGGCCACTCGCTGCAGCCCCAGTACAGAATCTTCCCCTGACGCGCCAGGTCCTCCATCACCCGGATCGTCTCCTCAAGCGGCGTGTCCGGATCGGGGCGATGGCACTGGTACAGGTCGAT
>JALGSS010000132.1 GCA_029821745.1 Candidatus Zipacnadia bacterium | reverse complement strand
GAAGCGGCACCCTCCTTCGAGAAGCGGTGCCGCTTCCGCTATGTGGGCGAGTGAAACGGTACCGTGGCGCACTCGGGTGGGGGATGACGCCGGGGCAATAAGAACGGGGCGCCTCGCGAGGAGAACACAGAGCCGAAGACTCTCGCGAGGAGTGTCTTCGGCTTGCAGTGTTTCCCGGCGGGTCATGGTCCCTACAGTATCTTCTTGTCGATGACGGCCCACTCGATGAATTTCAGGACATACGACAGGGCGAGCAGGAACAGAATGATGAAGAAGAAGATGCGGACGGTTGTGTCCTGCAGATAGCCGAACCAGTCCTCCGCCCTGACTTGCCCGAGAGCGATCGCTGCAGCCCCGACGACGATCTTGGCTGCGATGAAGTCCCACGCCTGGGCGATAGGGATATACAGCGCGCCCATGCCGACGATGGTGGCGATGACCGCCACGGGCGTCACGAACTTGAACTTGAGTCTCTGGTGCTCTGTGAAAATCGGGCACTGGCGACAGGAGATGGTGCGCTCCAGCTTATCGATGCGCGGGACGTCGGCTTCGAGGTCGGAGCGAATGTATGCTCCCTCGATGCGCCGGCGATCGTGGGTCTTGGGTCCTTTGCCGGGGGCCCCGGCTCGGATCAGGGCCTCGATCATCTTGGGGCTGCAGTTGCAGCCGGAGCCGTACCTCCAGCAGGTCTTGCGGGCCTTGTAGGCGGGGCAGAGCTCGCGGATGCGCGGGTGGCAGAAGGGCAGTTCCCAGCAGGGGGACATGACAGTCTGGCGTTTGGCTGTTGCGTGCTTTTTCAGGGCGCCCGTCTCGAGAGCGTCCTGCTTCTCGAGAATGATGCGGCGGCGTTGGGGGGCTTCCCTGAAGTACAGGAAGATATCGTACACGATGCGGCCGCCGACGACGACGAGAATCGCTACGCCGGCCCGCGTCGCCGACGCTGAGAGCCCCCTGGTGACACCCGCAAACTCGGGCGACAGGTTCGCCAGATTGTTCGCGACCATCGCCGGCAATCCGAGCATGACCCCGACGCCGCCGAGGGCGAGGATTACCGTGTAGGCGAGCTCGTCGAGAGTCATCAGGGCGACGCCGAGAGCGAGGACGAATGAGGTAATCGTGAAAGCCGTGCCGAACCCGCTGATGAGGGCCAAGGTGCGGTCGATAAGCTGTGGAGGAGTGTTCTGAAGGCCACCGCCATACACGGCGTAGAGGAAGTAGCCGATGCAGGCGAGGAACCCGAGCCCGCCGAGCTTCACGAGCACCACGCTGTGTTTGTGGAGCAGGTGCCCCCAGTCAATGGTCTGCCGGGGTCGGGGCGCCCTAGGCTTCTTCTGCATCGCAGACCTCACTGTGTCCGGGCAAAGTTTGGTCCAGTCTTACCAAGCGTGCGAGGGCCGCGGCGCAGTACAGAGAGTCCGACGTTAGGCCGGGCCCGTTGCTTTGACCAATAAGGCTCGGGTCCCTCTCCGGCTCCCGATCAGGCTTCTAGTGGCCTCCCCCACCGCGGCGGTCCTTGAGGCGCTGCTGGAAGTCGGCGCGCTGGGCCGCTTCGCGAGCGTCGGCGGTCGCGGTCCGCGGGCCGTCGCCGGCCTCGAGTGTGGTCGCGCCGGCGATCTCGGTTTCCTCGGTGACGAGTTCATCGAACTCCTCGATGCTGGTCGCCTTGCTGCGGGCGCTATCGGGGTCCGCGATTCCCCGCCTCACGAGGGTGGCGAGGGACTGGTCGAGGCTGTACATGCCGCGCTTCGACCCCGTCTGGATAGATGAGGCGATCTGGTGGGTCTTTCCCTCACGGATCATGTTTCGGATGGATGGGAGGGCTTCCATAGTCTCGAAGGCTGCCACGCGGCCATTGAGGTCGCGAGTCTTGACGAGGGCCTGGGACAGGACTCCGACAAGGTTGACTGAGAGCTGCATCCGGATCTGCTGTTGCTGGTGAGGAGGGAACACGTCGATGACACGGTCGACAGTCTGGACAGCGTCGGTCGTGTGCAGCGTTCCGAAGACGAGGTGTCCGGTTTCCGCTGCGGTGATCGCAAGGTGGATCGTCTCAAGGTCACGCATTTCACCGATGAGGATGACGTCAGGGTCCTGTCGCAGGGCGAACTTGAGGGCGTTGGCGAAGCTCTTCGTGTCTTCATGGACTTCGCGCTGGTTGATCAGGGCCTGCTTACACGGTTGGACGTACTCGATCGGGTCCTCGACGGTGAGGATATGCACGGGCTTGCGGGAGTTGACGTAGTCGATCATCGCGGCAAGTGTGGTTGTCTTGCCCGAGCCCGTCGGCCCGGTGACGAGGACGAGTCCGCGCGGCTGGTCCGCGAGCTTAACACAGATCTCCGGCAGGCCGAGATCCTCGATAGTTCGAATGGTGGTCGGGATCGTGCGGTAGCAGCCTGTTACCCGACCGCGTTGGACCATCATGTTTCCGCGGAAACGGGAGAGTGTTCCCAACTCGTACGCGAAGTCGAGTTCGAGCGTATTCTCGAATACCTGGACCTGCTCTGGGGTCAGGATGCCGTAGCATGTCTCCCGGACATCGTCCGCTGAGAGCGGATCGATCTTCATGCGAACGAGGTCGCCGTGAATCCGGAAGATCGGAGGCTGATTTGCCTTGAGAACAAGGTCTGAGGCCTCCTGCCTCACACTGAACTCGAGCAGTTTAACAAGGTCCATCGCTGCCATGTCAGTTGCCCCCTTGGGGTTTCGAGTGAGCCAGGTGTACGGCGCGTCCGCCCGTCGCGGGAGGCCGTGGTTTCTGAGACTGCTCAAAGCAGCCGGCGGCCTGGCTGGATGCCGCCGGTGCCAGTCGTGTGTTGCGCGTTGGGTCTATTGCTGCGTTCCGTCGGTTTGTGGTTGACCGTGGACGTACCCGCCCTCGTCCCCCGCGGGAGGGCCTTCGGGATAGCCCAGGACTTCCATTTCCGTCTCCTCGGGCAGCACCGCGAACTCGCCGCAGCGCTTGGCAAACTCGCCGGGATAGGACGATTTGGTCAGCGCCGCCTCGTAGGTGATGTAGCCTTCTCGGACGAGTTCTGCTAGATACTGGTCAAGGACGACCATGCCATCCTCGGCCCCAGACATGATCAGGTTGTAGATCATGTGCGTCTTCCCCTCGCGGATAACCGCGCGGATGCCCGGCATACCCTTCATGATCTCGAAGGCAGGGACGCGCCCTGTCTCTTCGCGCTTGGGGAGGAGGGCCTGACAGATGACAGCCGCGAGAGTGACGGAGAGCTGAGTTCGGATCTGCTGCTGCTGCTGAGGAGGGAAGACGTCGACCGCGCGGTCAACGGTCTGCATGGCGTCAGTGGTGTGCAGAGTTCCGAACACAAGATGGCCGGTTTCAGCAGCGGTGATCGCGATCTGCAGGGTTTCAAGGTCGCGCATCTCACCAACGAGGATGACGTCCGGCGTCGCGCGCATGACGTGCCGGAGCGCCTCGTTGAAGCTGGTGGTGTCCTGGCCGACCTCACGCTGCTCGATGGCGCAGTTGATGTCCTCGTGCACGAACTCGATCGGGTCCTCAATGGTGACGATATGAGCGCGCCGGTTCAGGTTGATGTGGTTGACCATGGCGGCGAGGGTAGTGGACTTCCCGGAGCCGGTAGGACCCGTGACGAGGACGAGGCCACGAGGGAGCATCGAGAATTCCTTCAGCACCTGGGGCAGTCCGAGCTCATCAATGCTCTGAATCTTGATGGGGATCATCCGCATGACGGCCCCGATGGCGCGCTGTTGATAGAAGACGTTGACGCGGAAACGGGCAACGCCAGGCATCTCGAAAGCCATGTCGAGAACGCGGTTCTCTTCGAGGCGCTCGCGCTGGCCTTCGTCCATGATGCCATACATCAGGTCGCGTGTGTCTTCGGGCGTGAACACGTCGAACTGGTCCATTCTGCGGAGGTCGCCGTGGACCCGGAAGACGGGTGGTTCACCCGCACGGACGTGCAAGTCTGACGCTTCGAGGTCCGGCATCATCCCCAACAGGTCTTCCAGCTTGTAGCTGAGCATCGGAGCTACCTCCTGAGCCGAGGTGCGTCACATCGCGACGAAATGGGTTGTCTGTTTACCCCTCGCTGGGTGGCGGCGGAGGAGGTGTACCTGGCGTGCCCTCCGGCTGACGGGCTTGCCCACCGGTCCGCTGCCGGGCACGTCGCAGCTTGGCCTCGTCTTCAGCCTTCTTGCGGGCGGCCGTTGCGGCGTCGGCTCGCTCACCGTCCATGCGCCGGATCATCTGGCGCATTTCGGTCCTGTTACCGGCGTGGAACATGGCGGTGTCGGCATCGATGATCCCATCGCGGTACTCGTACAGAAGCGACTGGTTCTTGGTCATCATTCCCCAGTGTGACCCCTCGACGATCGCTTCGTACATCTCTGATGGCTTCCCGTCCTCAATGAACTTCTGGATGGTGGGGGTCACAACCATGATCTCCATGGCTGCGATCCGGCCGGTGCCCTCCTTGCGGGGCACCAGAGCCTGTGAGATGACGG
The DNA here is from genome assembly GCA_029821745.1 of Candidatus Zipacnadia bacterium. Taxonomy (GTDB): domain Bacteria; phylum Armatimonadota; class Zipacnadia; order Zipacnadales; family JABUFB01; genus JALGSS01. The sequence goes on along the minus strand of JALGSS010000132.1, from coordinate 4,665 downwards.
CTTGGAGCGTGCGGCTAAGACGCATGCAGATCTGCTGCTTGTCATGGGGCGGGAACATGTTCACGATACGCTCGAGAGTCTCGGCGGAGCTCGTGGTATGGACGGTCGAGAACACGAGGTGGCCTGTCTCAGCGGCCTGCATGGCGACGCTCATCGTGGTCACGTCGCGCATCTCACCGATCAAGATAACGTCGGGCGCCTGACGCATCGCGTACTTGAGAGCATCCTGGAATTCGAGAGTGTCGATGCCGACCTCACGCTGGCTGACGAGCGACAACTTGTCCTGGTGCACGTATTCGATCGGGTCTTCGACGGTGATGATGTTGGCCTTGCGGTGGCGGTTCACGTGGTCGATCATCGCCGCCAGGGTCGTTGATTTCCCGCACCCTGTCGGTCCCGTAACGAGGACCATGCCCTGGGGACGCAGTGCGATGTCCTTGAGTACTGGAGGGAGATCGAGTTCGTCGCAGGTCAGGATATCCAGGGGGATGATACGCATGACCGCGCAGACGTTGTTCCGCTCACGGTAGATGTTGATGCGGAGGCGACAGACGCCGTCGATGCTGCGGCCAATGTCCTTCTCGGGGTACTCGAGGAACCGCTCCCAGTCTCCTTCGCGGAGCATGAGGCCCTTCGCGATGGTCTCCGTGTCCTCCGGGAGCAAGTCAGGCCACGGGCCGCCCGGTGTGGCCCCGACAACGCCCTTCAACTTCACGTGGGGCGGGCCTCCCGGCTTCCAGAAAACGTCAGAGGCCTTGACTGCGGCCGCCTCACACATAACCTGTTCCCACATCTCGAGGGTCCAAACGCCCAAAACGAACGCCTCCTTCAATCCCACCAGTGGCCGGATGCTCGGGGGAGAGAGGTCGCGGCCAGGCCTGGGACTGCACCGATCAGACTGAACGGGTGTGCCACTTTCGGTTCATACTACCGGCGAGCGTGCCGCACGGCGGTGATGTAAGCAGCGACGCTGAACGACAGCGCCACGACGATCAGGATATACCAACCCCGCGACCTTTGCAACGGTTCCCGGTCGTCCGTCGAGGCCCGTGCGCCAACCTTCGGCTGAGCGGCCAATTGCTGGAGTGTCTCAAAACTCCTGTCCTTGACAGTCAGGTCACAACACCGGAAACTGCCCTGTCCGCTCCACTGTCCCTCAACGTACGGCGTACTGACCGGCCCCACGCCGCCTGTGTACGTGCTCCCCATGAGAGCAACGGTGATGCGGTTGAAGCGCTTCAGAGCGAGAACGACAGGCCATACCGGGTTCGCGGGCGGGGCATTGGCGGGGGCGGTGTCTCGCATCACCGCTGTCGCCTGCGTTTCGTCCTTGTGTTTCGTGATGCCTGGGGGCGAAAAGCGCCAGGAACTCGCCTGCTGGATGATGCCCAGATCTTGCTCGATCTGGGTTCTGGGTACGTTGTTTGGGTAGCTGATCGTCAGCGTCCCGGTTGGCTTTCCGAGACCGGACAGTACGACTGCGACGACGTCATCGCGCAATGGGAGCCCGGTCTTCTCCGCCGAAACCAGCCGGACGGGTCCCAGGAAGGCCGCGACCAGCAAGAGCCATAGCGTAATTCGTCGCATGGATAGTATCTCCTCCATGCTTTCTCAAATCCTCCGGAGCATACAAAAAAGCAGCGCAAGCCTCTGGTGGGCCTGCGCTGCGAGCGCTCAATCAATTGGTGGACCAGGGGGGAATTGAACCCCCGACCTTCTCCATGCCAAGGAGACGCGCTCCCCCTGCGCCACTGGCCCACCCGACGGACAAGAATTATAGCAGACGAATATGCCGGCGTCAAGCGAGATCAGGGCCGCGAAAACAGGGCATCCCGCGCGACATGGGAACCGTCCTCACCGGCTCCCTCTGGCCGGCAAGGCTGGAGGCGTGGGGACCGCGGGCGCACTGTGGAGAGGGCATAGGACAGCCCTCGGCGTTGTCTGGGAAGCGACCTCAGAGCGCTGCCCGCGCGGGCGCGCTTGCTTGACTTGGCTTCTCGCGGAACATTATAATCCGGATGTACGAATGGCGGTCGTTCTGGGGCCCCTCAATGGCCGCAGACACCTGTGCGACCGCATGGTTCGGTACCCGCTGGTATGGATCGGCTCTCAGGGAGGGAGTTCCATGACTTCCGGATGTGGCCGCTCGATTGCCGTGCTACTGGTTCTCTGCTGCACATTTGCGCTGGCTCAGGATAGCCCACAGCAAATCCTCGCTACGGTCGGCGACTTCAACGTGACCCCCTCCTATGTCGATTACTTCATCCGCAACCACTTCGCCCGAGGGATCATGGAGCAGATCATCCGCCAACGGGTGATCCAAGACGAGGCGAGCGCCCAGGGCATCCGGGTGTCCCATGAGGACGTCTCCGCGCGAGTGGAGGGCGAGAAGAGCCGCTTCTCCAGCGATGAGCAGTTCCTCGCTCACGTGCGCCGGCAGAGCTGCACGCTGAAGGGGTACCGTGAGCAGTTGCAGACCGAGATGGTCCTCGACAGGCTAATGAACAAGGCCGCCAGTGTTACCGATGAGGAGGCGCTGGCGTACTTCGTCTCCAAGCAGCAGGACTTCGGGACCGAACCCGAACTACACATCTTCGACATCGTTGTGGCGAGCCAGGACGATGCCCTGGTGGCCTACCGCGCTGTCTCCGACGGGACACCTTTCGGCGTCGTCGCGCGACGGTTCGGGGTCCCCGATGCGCCCGGCAAGAACGGCGACCTCGGATGGGTGACGCAGACGACCATACCGGTCGCCGCCTTGTGGGAAGTGGCGGACGCCCTGGAAGGCGGCCAGATGACCGAGCCCTTCGAGCTCGGCGGGAAGTACCACATTGTCAAGCTCGGCAGCCGTCGCATGGGCGGCTCGGTCCGGTTTGAGCAGGCCAAGGACGACATTAAGGCCAAGCTCCGTGCGGAGAAGGGGCTCACGAGAGAGGACTACGTGACCGGGCTGCTCGCGAAGGCCAAGGTCAACGTCTCATGGTCGCCCGTGGCGTACCTCGCGAAGGAGTACGGACAACTCAGCGGCCTACGCGTGACCCTGAACGGCGAGCCATTCGCCCTGGACCCGGCGGGCTATGTCACCGATGACGGTGTCGCCATGGTCCCTGCGAAGCCCATACTCAGGGCCACCGGCGCGACATTGCTGTGGCGGCCGGGGCCGAAGATTCTCCAAGTCAAGCGGGGGAACACCAAAGTGGACATCTCCCTCGGGGAGAAGGCGTGCGCGATCGACGGCGAGTTCAGGAACATGAAGGCGCCTGCCGTGCTCCGTGATGGGACGACCTTCATCCCGACGGAGACGGTTCTCGGCGCGCTGGCAGTGAACACCGACTGGAACCCGACAACGCGAGTGCTGGCGCTAACGACAGTGCTCGAGGCCGCCCCTGAGCAATGAAGGGAAGGGTGAGGAGCGCCATGCAACACGCGATGCGGCAGTTCTTGACCGGCTCCTGGTGTTGGGGATTAGTGCTGATCCTGGCGGCCGGCCAGGGGACTGCAGACGACGCGGGCTCGGCAGTACCCACGCCGGCGGAGATGGATGCTGTTCAGGCGCAAGTAAACCATGTGCTTCACGTGGCAGGAGAGCCGGGAGACGTCGAGCTTGGGCGCGGGCGCATCTTGTGGCTGACGGGCAACGAGAACAAGTGGACCACCCGCAACTTCGAGCGTATCCTCCGTTGGGTCGCAGAGGGCAACGTGTGCTGGATCGACACGGGGCTGGTTTCGCGGCTGGGGCTCGTCTGTGGCTTCGGCGGGTCGGTGCGTGTCGCATTGGTGACGGAAGACGCAGCGAACCATCCGCTCGCCAGCGGCGTCAACCAGATTGAGGCCCAGGACACATTCCTGTACATGAGGGGACTGCCCGAGGGCGCCCAGGCTGTTCTGTCGGCCTGGAACAGAGCAGACCATGTCGTGGTGGCTGCGTGGCCCGTGGGGAATGGGCTGGTTCTGATCCGCCCGGCTCGCAAGCCCAACATCGTGGAGGAGAACTCGCGCGCAGAAAGGCACTGGATTGAGCCCTGCGTGGCGGATGGTCGCAGGTTGCTTCACAACATCAACCTGCGCAGCCTGGAAGTCATCGGGGCGAACTTCCCGAGATAGCGCCGGAGGGACCGGCGAGTATCGCAGGCAATCGCAACCATGCGGGGGCGCTCCCGTAGTGGAGTGTCCTCGTTTCCGTGTGCCGTGGCGGCCGGACGCTGGAGACTATCCTTGCCCTGTACCCGCACGCCCGAAAGCATTGACCCCCTTCGCGTATTGCACGAGCGGCCCGAGGAGTGCGCTGACCGGACGCTGACAGGCGCCCAGAAGGCGCTTGGGGCCATCGTGCTCCTGGCCGTCGTTCTTGGCCTGGTGTTCTCACCGGTCCCCACGCTCATCGTGCTGAACGCCGTTTTCATCCTCTTCTATATCCTGCAATCCATCTACAAGTTCTACCTCGTTTGGCGTTCGCTGGGGCGCCAGGCGGCGATCGACGTGAGCCCGGAGGAGATGGCGGCTGTCTCGGACTCCGAACTGCCGACCTACACGATTCTGGTGCCTCTGTTTCGGGAGTCGGCGGTGCTGGGCAAGCTTGTGAAGGGCCTCAGCGACCTCGACTACCCCGTGGAGAAGCTCGAGATCCAGTTGCTTCTCGAAGAAGACGACCTTGAGACCGTCGAG
>JALGSS010001082.1 GCA_029821745.1 Candidatus Zipacnadia bacterium | reverse complement strand
CGTCATCTCGAAGACCATCACCACGCTCACAGCCCTGTCCATGAGCGCCATCAGCACGAACATGCAGGTCCGTGGTGGCGGCGCGTACTTCATGATCTCCCGCGTGCTGGGCCCCGACTTCGGGGGCGGAATCGGTCTCGCTCTGTTCCTCGCGCAGGCAGTGTCGGTGCCTTTCTACATCCTCGGGTTCGCGGAAGCCCTGGTCCGTACGATGCCGGAGTGGTCGTCGTCGTTCATGGTCATCACTCTCGTGTCGGCGGGCATCCTCTTGACCATCGCCTACGTGGGCGCGAGTTGGGCGATCCGCACCCAGTACTTCATCATGGCTCTTATGGGCGGGTCGATTGTCGTCTTCCTCGCGGGGGCGGGTCAGCGCTTTGCCTGCGGCTTCCTTCGGACCCCGCCTCGCGGCGACGCCCTTGCCGTCCGGCTAACAGTTCCCTCTGCCGGGCCTGTGGGGGACTTGCACCCCTAAGTGAGTGCGCCATGCCGGGCGCACCAAAAAGACGCGCAGGAGACTCATCTCTCCTGCGCGTCTTCGTTCGCTGTGTCAGGCTTGCCCACGTGGGCTATGTGTCACGATCAGGGAGGGCCTGCCGAGCTGCCCGTGGTGATCGGCACATCGTACCGTGGGTCGGTCGTGTTGTGAAACTGGTTCCACTTTATGCTGTTGAGCTTCGACCACTTGGCGTGCCCGTCGACGAAGCCGCAGTTCAGGCCGTCATTATGCCACGCTGTCGGCTGGCTGGTGTTTCCGTAGTACGCCCCGATTCCTCGTCCGGATACACGGTCCCAGATGGCGCCGTTGTAGTCGACCCAGGGGTTGCGGCAATCAAAGGTGTAAACCATCTTCGTCGGTTCCCGGATGCTCGCCATCTTGCCGCCGATGAGATGGTTCCAGCCATAGGAACCGGCAAACGCGGTACCCGCCGGCATCGAGATGATGGGCCCGAGGGTCCAGCCATCTAGGGACGGACACACAAACAACTGCAAGTTCTTCACGTACGGCTGCAGAACCAGCATGTGACAGCCGTACGGGCCGCCACTTGCCCAACTCACCATGCGGCCTGCGGGCAGTCTCTCATCGTAGTCCTGGGCATACATCAGCATGCCGAGCGTGATCTGCTTGACGTTCGCAAGACAGGAGGTCTGTCGCGCCTTTTCCCGGGCGCGTGCGAACACGGGGAAGAGGATCGCAGCCAGAATAGCGATGATCGCGATGACGACTAGCAGCTCGATCAACGTGAAGCCGGTTCGTCTCATCTACTCGCCTCCTTGAGCATAGTATCCATGTATTTCAAACTTAACCATATAAACAACAGATGTCAAGGCAGCATCCACACTAAGTCCGGGAACTCTGACGGTGGCTTGCCGTCGACCAGCACGTGCGCTGAACCGGGCTGCGCGTCATCCGTGTGGGCGGCGATGGCGTCGATCCGGTTGCCCTCGAAGGTGAGCGTCAGGCGTCCGTACTCGCCATGCCGGACCCGCGTGTCGTCAACGCTGATGTCCTGGACCAGGTCCTGCCACGGAGCGTGTCCTTGGGGTACAGATCGTGCTGCTTCAGATACGCACGGAACGCCTCGCGCACTTCGGCAAGCTCGCAGCCGTACTTGACGGCCACCTCGCGCAGCATGTCGGCGCGTTTCTCGTCCGCCTGGTAGAGAGACTGGGCCCCCGGATCGTCGGGGGAGCCATCTCGCGGCAGGTCCCGGGGCCAGCGGAAGTGACTGGTCCAGAGCAAGACCTCGGAGGTGGTCCGCCGGCGGGTGCGGGCGATGATCCGCTCCTGCTCGCCGGATTCGACCCCGCCGTAGACGTGGAACTGTAGCCGCCGATGGCCCGGTTCTCGATCTCGATGTCCGCGTGGGGAAAAGCCTGCTCGAGGTCCTTTCCCAGCGCGGCGGCCCACGGGTTCGCCGTCACCGACTGACCGTAGAACAGAATGCGCACGTGGTTGCGCTTCTCAGGAGTGCTCGTCGCGAGCAGCGTCATCGTCCGCTGAATCTTCGAGCCAAATTGCTCGAGATTCGCCGGTGGGTCGGGCATCGCCAACTCGTCGTCTGCCGGCGCGCTTCCGGTTGCCAGGAGAAGTCCGGCCAGGATGAACCAGCACGGAATTGAGTGAACCATCGAGACACCTACCTGCATACGTGGGCCCGGCACAGTGGAAGCTGGGCGCTTTGGTGGGATGGGGATCTACTTAGGTTGTGTCCAATAACGTTGATTAGCCGTGGGGTGCCGATGCCGTACAATCGGCAGGGCCCCACGGACGCGCTTCGCACGGTAGAACGAAACTGCGGGGCCCCGGTCATAGAGACCGGGCACCGGTCTCGCTACCCCGCAGCTACATGAGTGATTTCTTCAACACAGCCCTTGTCGTCGGTTCGACTACCGGGCGCCCTGGGTCCGTGGCTTGCCCGTCGGACGCAGGTCCACGAACCCCAGGTCCGGGCTACCCTCGAAGGACACGCAGGCCCGGAGATCGTCGTGCTCGGTCAGGCAGCGCAGGTCCCGCCGGGGCTTCTCCCAGCTTCGCCGCGCGGCCTCACTCAGAAGCCTGAGCACCTCCGCGCAGTCCGGGTCGGTCGCGTCCGCGTATGCAGCCGGAGTGCATGTCTTCCCGGCCGGCGTCTTCATGCCTGCAAGCGGTG
>JALGSS010000131.1:9492-13773 GCA_029821745.1 Candidatus Zipacnadia bacterium | reverse complement strand
CGTGGATGTCTGCTACGCCGCCTTCAACCGCTGCTACAAGCACTCCTTCGAGGGCGCCCCCGATTGCACTCGGGAGAATGCCCAGTATGCCGACTACTTCGATGCGTGGCGAGAGCGCGTACCGGGGAGCCTGTACCTGTTCTGCTACCTCATGCTCATCGACACGTGTTCGGTGCCATACCCGATCACCCAGATGCTCGGGCCAAACTTCCGCTGGCTCTCCGAGCACGGATGCGATGGTTACGTCATGGAATTCAAGCCCGAGGAGTGGGGGCCCTTCGGCGTGAACGGCCACCTCATCGGGCGGCTGTCCTGGGACCCGGAACTGGACGTGGACGCGTGGCTTGCGGGCTACTACGGGGACCTGTACGGGCCTGCCGCGGGAGAGATGACGGGCTTCTGGCGGCATCTGATTGAGGACTTCGTCGAGCCCGGACCGTGCGTCTACCACTACGACCTGACCTACACGCGGCGGGCCACGGACGAGCTCATGGCGCCTGCTCTCGCGTGTCTGGGGCGTGCTCGGGCCCTCGCGGCCGGCGGCGAGATGCGGCACCGCGAGGCCGTGGAGCGCGCATACGTGAGCTCCCAACTGCTGATGCGCATGGGCGCGTGGCAGACGGCGCTTGCCGCGGCTTCGGAGGCCGAGGGCAACAAGCGTCGTGTGCTGGAAGAGCGCGCGGCCGAGCTCGGGCGCGAACTCGTCGAGTGGGCCGAGGCCCACGGAGACACCGACGCCATCGCCCCGGCGAGAATCAGACGCGTGGTCGGTGTGTAGAAGGCATCGCCGAGGGCGCGACGCTCGAGGTCCCGACGCCCCGGAGGGATTTGCCCTATCCGCGGAGAACCTCGTCTTGGTGACCGAACAAAGCGATCATGGGGTGCAGATATGCGCAACTGGCTGACCGTTCTCGGAGTGGCTCTCGTCGTTTGCTCACTGGCGGCCGAGGAGCCGCTGCTGGACCGTTTGACCGTGCACGCGACCGGGCCGGTGACGGTGACCGTGCCGTGCGAGCCTGCGCCGTCGGACTCGATCTTCCGCATGCAAGACGGAAGTTGGGAGGCCCTCGAGGTCGCGTACGAGGAGGGCAGGGCTACGTTCTCCCTCCCAGTGGAGGCGGGCGGCCGGACCACGGTGCTTCTCACCGTACCCGAGTGGCTGGAGCTCGAGGATGAGACGCCGCCGGCGGTCCAGGACCTCACCGTTGACGGCCGGGAGCTCGAGGTCGCGCCCGAAGTGGACCTTGGGCACACTCCGGGGGCCCCGAAGAGCATCCGGTTCATCGTCAAGGACGACATGAATCCGATCGATGCCGGCGCGGCGTCACTGACGCTGGACGGAATGCCTCTTCCCGATGACGCGGCGACTTTCAGCCCGGTCCGGAACGGGCCCGAGACGCGGATCGTCGACATCGCGCTGCCGGACGTACAGCCGGCCGTTCACGCGCTGAAGCTGCGCATTCCTGATGCGGCGGCGGTGGCGCACTTCGCCGAACTCACCGTGCGCTTCAACACCGCGCCGCTAGTCCGGGACGGGGGCTTCGAGGAAATCAAGGCCGACGGCACTTCAGTGCGCTGGGGGGCGAGCATGTGGTCCACGGACGCGGAGACCAAGGCTGAACTCAAGATCGTGGAGGGGGGCCACTCGGGCGAGTATTGCGCGGAGATCACGGGGATCGCGGGCGGCCTGAACCTGCTGTTCGGTCAGCAGGTTTCACTCACGGGCGGTCGCAGCTACCTCCTGAAGGGTTTCTACAAGGCCACGGGCACGGGGGGCTTCATCTCGCTGATCGCCGATGGGGACAAGTCCAAGGAGCAGTACCTCAACGCGCCGCATTTCAAGCCTGCCGAGGATTGGACGCCTTTCGAGTGGACGTTCAGCGTGAAGCCGGCGAAGCGCTTCTCTCTGTACCTGCGCAATGCGGGCAAGGGCTCGATTTGGTATGATGACGTGGCGCTGGAGGAAGTAGCGCAGACGGAGTAGGCGGCGCGATCACGTCCGGCCGTACTGTCCTGCATCACCGACAAGGTCCGTGGTTGGCGAGGTCACATGAGAGGGGTGCCACTGGCACGCCCCGTGCCAGTGCGTCGTCAGGCCTTGGGCGGCCGTCAGGAGAGGCCAGACTACGAGGGGTTCAGCCCGAAGTGCCCGGCCCAGCCTTCAGGAACGGCGAGAAGCAGCGGCGGTCGCGCACAGAGTGCGCTCCTACGGTGTGATCGATGCCCTGCGGTACCGACAACGTGCGGGGTCCGCAAAGTCACATGGAAGGGTGCCACTGCCGGCCCTGCCGGCAGTGTGTGGTTGAGCCTTGCCCGCTGTAGCCGTGCAGGCGAGCCCGCATGCGAGACGCAGCCGTATCGCGCCCGAGTATCCGGCCTTTGACGTCGACGTGTCCGGGCCGGATAGGGTCCCACCAGGGCCACTTTGTGTCCCGGGTTCCCCCTATGCGGCCCCCTCGCACGACAAACGTCAACACCGCGCAGGCTGAAGACGTGCGGCTACGATGGCTAAGGCGTCGGCCTCTGGCCGACAAACGTCAACACCGCGCACGCTGAAGACGTGCGGCTACGATGGCTAAGGCGTCGGCCTCTGGCCGGCGAACGTCAACACCGCGCACGCTGAAGACGTGCGGCTACGATGGCTAAGGCGTCAGCGGGTACGCCCCGTGTTCATGAACCGCGTCGAGCATCGCCGCCAGGTTCTCCGGCGGCGTTTTCGCTTGCACGTTGTGGATGGGGTTGAACACGAAGCCGCCCGATGAGCCGAACACTTTGCAGCGCTCCGCCGCCTGCGCCGCCACCTCGTCCGGCGTCCCCAGGGGCAGCGTGCTCTGGGTGTCTATCCCCCCGCCCCAGAACACCAGCCTCTCCCCGAATTCCGCCGCGAGCTCCTTCGCATCCATGTTCGCCGCAGTGACCTGAACGGGGTTGAAGATATCGCAGCCCATCTCGATGAAGATCGGCAGCAGGGCGCGGTTCGAGCCGCAGGAGTGATAGAAGGTTGCCGTCGTGGTGTGCTCGTGCACCCAATCGTTAATGCGCTTGAAGTTGGGCGCGAAGAGCTCGGCGAAGAGCTCGGGGCTGAACAGCTCCCCGCGCTGAGTGCCGTAGTCATGTCCGGAGATCAGCCACGCCACGCAGCGCTCGCCGACGGCCTCATGGTACAGCCGGGCGCTCTCGATGGCGTTTTCAGCCTGGGCGTGGAGGACTTCAGCGCACCAGTCAAGCTCGGTCGCGAGCGCGACCATCTGGTCACCGAAGCTCAGCGGAACGCTCAGGCCGCCTGCCCAGAATTCCCCCAAGAGGGCGTAGTCGGTTGTCTCGTAGAGTTCCCTGGACTGCTGAGCCGCAAACTCAAGCTCTTCGTCGGCGATGGGTCGCAGGCTGCGCGCGAACTCGTCGGCGTCGGGCAGGTTCAGGTCGGCGCTCATGCCCGTGTGGCCTATCTCGTCGAAGTAGAACCCGTCTTGCGGCATCCGCGCGACGAAGGGCCCGTCGGGGTTTTGCGGGTTGCGCAGGAGCAGGTCGCCGCCCTCGTCGGGCACGGGGTCGAACTCCACCGGGACCTGAACCTGGGTCCCATCCCACATGCGCCAGGGCTTCCACTCGTCGTTCCGCAAGCCGAAGACGGGCCGGTACTGGGGCACGGGGGCGACATCAATATGGAAACGCCGGCGGAAGGGCTCTTCGACCTCCGCCAGCATCTGGAACACGTCATTGATCTTCGGCGGCCCGACATCCAACCCAGCGTGCCGGCATAGCGCGTGGTAGGAGAAGACGCTGATGCCCGTAACCCGGGAGCCGCCCAGATCAATGGGTACGCGATCCGGTTGCTCACCGTGAACGACCTTCCACACACGCTCGCGAGAGGTCATCGGGTCTCCTCCTGAGCAACCTGCTCGGCTCGTTAGTGGCCGTGGCCTTCGTGACCGCCGGCCATGGGCCTAAGCACAGACTCCGCCCCCGGCTTCTTCTCCTCAAAAACGGATGCAGGCACGTCAGGCGCTTCGGACTCCGACGACGCATGCCCGTCCGCGAAGACGATGTTTGCCGTCTTGCCTAGATGGCGGAAAGCCAGAGTACTGCAATCCGAGACCGAGTTCCGCTCAATCTTTGTGCTGTCGAAGAACACCGGGGTCTTCGCGACGTCAGTCATGTTCTGCGACTGCATTCCGCATAGCGGTGCGAAGAGGGAGTACCCGACCGGCACGGCCGGGCCCTCGCCGGCGGCCATTCTTGCCGTGTCCTCGTCGGTGGGCCGTGCCTCCGGACACACGAAGG
>JALGSS010000131.1:0-9472 GCA_029821745.1 Candidatus Zipacnadia bacterium | reverse complement strand
GAACACGCCGCCGCAATCACCAGCATACAGGCCAATGGCGGAGCTGAGCTTCTTGAAGTTGGCCATGCACTCCTTGCGGGGGCCTTCCCGCAGGTCCGGGTAGACCCCGAACACGAGCAGCACGACGATGAATCCGATGATGAGCACGGCTGCGACAATTTCAGTGCGTTTGCCTCTCACCAAGCATCAACTCCAGTTCATGGCCCGGCCGGAGCCAGGGCGAGACGATCCGAGGGGGCCGATCACCGTACGAAGGGGTTCCAGGCTCTCGGGTCGTTCTCGGGTCGTTTGCCGAGTCGACTTTCATACCTTTTACATGTCCATCCAGGAACGCGAAGTTTCCGATGTCGCTGTGCCGGGCGTCGATTCGGCTCATCCGATGCGAGTAGAAACTGGCTCCCATCGCCTGCGCGCTGCTCTTGATCTCGAAGAACTGTATCACGTCGCTGACCCGTTGAACATGTGACACAGACGCCACGAACGGGTACGGTCCCCACCGCGTGTTGTAGGACAGCAGGTAGTTGATCCCGTAACTGTGGGGCAGACAGGTGCTCTCGGCGGTCGCTGCCGGGCTATCATCGTCCGGGCAGACCAAGATCTCCTTGTTCTGCATGTATGGCTGGAGCAGGACGCACCAGGTAACGCCCCGCGTGCCCGATGAGGGCACCTGGGTCCGCGCGGGCACGATCGCGCGGTCATGATCGTCGCTATACATCTTCGCCGCCTTGTACAACTGGCTCATGCGCGTGACGCACGACGCCTTCCGTGCGCTCCCCCTGGCCCGCGAGAAGACCGGGAACAGGACCGCGACGAGTATGGCGATGATAGCGATGACCACAAGAACTTCAATCAGCGTGAAACCACGCGTCGTGCGCATGCAGGTCCCCCGAATGTGGCCGGCTGCGGCCCTGATCGTCTCCCCGTGCTCGCCGCCCCGGAACACACGTTGATTGTAGCCCACGATAGCCTTTTCAGGCAACGTCCTCTCAGACGCGCCGGTGCGTAGCGAGGGCTGCCGGGGTTCTGCCCATGGGTGGCCATCGCTCCGGGCGAAGGGGAGATTCATGCTCCCGGCGAAACGTGCTATCATACAGCTTCAAGGACACAAGCAACCGCGCGGGACGCTTAACCGCGCGATGGAGGACACCCGGATGAAATTCGCCATCTGTAACGAGATATTCTGGACTGAGGATAAGGACAAGTGGACGGTCCGCCGGCAGTTTGAGGCCGCGAAGCAGATGGGCTTCGACGGGATTGAGATCTCCCCGTTCACCCTCAACTTCGACGCCAGGCAGATCACCGACAAGCAAAAGCAGGAGGTCGTGGACTGCTCCGCGGAGTTCGGCGTCGAAGTCGCCGGCATTCACTGGCTGCTGTCGAACACCGAGGGGTACCATGTCACCGATCCCGACCCCGAGGTGCGTGAACGCACGGCGGCCTACATGGAGGACCTCGTGCGCCTTGGCGTCGAGCTGGGCGGGAGTATGATGGTCGTGGGCTCCCCGGTGCAGCGCGCGGTCAAAGAGGGCGTCTCCTACGAACAGGCGTGGGGCTGGTTCAGCGACTGCATGCGCCGCTGCGGCGAGGTGGCCCTGGACGCGGACTTCAAGGTCTGCATCGAGCCGCTGGCCGTCGCGACCCAGAACAACTTCATCCTGCGGGCAAACGAGGCCCGCAAGATGGCGGCTGAAATCAACCTGCCCACCGTGGGCGTCATCCTAGATACGTACAGCGGCTCGCAGGAGGAGACGGACCTGCCCGCGGAGATCATCCGGACGAAAGAGTACCTGTATCACTACCACTGCAATGATCTGAACAAGCGCGCGCCCGGCTGGGGCGACACAGACTTCGTCCCGATCATGAAGTCCCTGTTGGCAATCGACTACCAGCGCTTCTGTTCCATCGAGGTCTTCGACTTCGAGCTCGACGCGTACGAGCATTGTGAGAAGGGCCTCGCGACGCTGAAGGCGGCGCTGGAGCAGGCCCGGGAGTAAGAGCCCCCGCGGCGCAACAGCACGATCACTCAGAGAGCAGGCGGCAGGTTGCCGCCTGCTCTCTTCGCGCTCTGGCCGTCTCTCCGGCGCCGCCCTGACTCTCCGGTCACGCCCGCGTTGCCCCGTTGCCCCGTCTCTCAGCTTGACGCCCGACCCCGAGCAGTGTAGTGTAGTTTTCTACTTTCCGCCGCATTATCATCCGCGAGGGCACGCGTGCCGGAGTCCCGCTTCATGGTCAAGCCCTGCATTGTCTGTGGGGGCCGAGAGTTCCGCTATTGGGCCACCCGCAAGGGGATCGACGTCGTCATCTGCACTCAGTGCGGCCATGGCCGATCAGAACTCCCCGAAACCTATGCCACTGACATCGAAGAGCATTACGACGACGGCTACTACCACGCCATGAGCTACGACCGTCGCTGGCGGTTCCGCGTGGGGCGCGCTACTCGGTGGCTGCGCTACGTCGCCGAGATCAAGCCCCCGCCCGGGAACATGCTCGACATCGGCTGCTCAATGGGGTATTACCTTGCGGCCGCAAGACGCCTGGGATGGACGCCGTACGGGACGGACATCTCCCGTCATGCCCTGAAAGTCGCCAATGCACACGGGGCTGGGACCTTCTGGTCTCTGCATCCCGATGGCTTCCCCGACTGGCTCCCGCCCCTCGACGTGGTCACCGCTGCGCAGGTGATTGAGCACCTCCATGACCCCATCGACTACCTATCGGCCCTGCGCGGTCACATGGTTTCCGGGGGCGTGATCTATGTGCAGGTCCCCAACTTCCAGAAACTGCTCCGCCAGGGCCCCGAGAAGCCGTACATGGGCCCGCCCGAGCACGCCCAGTTCTTCACCATTGAGACCATCCGCCGCACGATGGAGAAGGCGGGCTGGGAAGTCGTGCAGTACCCCAAGCTTCGACCGTCCACCATCGGCCCGAAGCTGTGGCAATGGCTTCCTGAACTCGTGTTCGAGTATCCCCGCGAACTGACCCGCGAGGCCAACACGCGCAATGGCCGGCTGTCGAATATGCACATCATGGCGCGCGCCCCGCAGTAGGCGCTACCGGCTCACGTGGCCCCGCAGAACCAGGATCCGGCGCGCGTCCGCCGGCGAGAACGCGATCCACGGACCCTCACCACCGGCGGCGACACGTGCCGTTGCCGGCTCCGGCAGTCTGATGTGCAGGAATCTGATGCCCAGATAGCGAATTACCGTTCCGAGTGACCACTCCTTCAGTCGGCGCGCGAAACACCGAGTCTGATATGGGAGACTGTGGCGTAAGGCACACGTTGTCTTCGCGCTCGAGTGTGCGATGCCTGGCACGCGAGAGGCAGACGTGGCAGGACAGGCCCGGCGAAGCAACGTGCGCGCTCGGGCGATGGAGAACCCGTGCCGCGCGGGGCAGCCAGTTTCTGACGGCTCTGTTTCTCGCTGCCCTCAGGACTGTCTCCACCGGCCGCTCGGAAAGTGGGTCTGGACCCATAGGCGCGGACCATGCGCTCCGGAAAGATGACCTGACCAGGCAGGGATCGGCATGAAGACTTCACACAAAATCATGGCCGCTGTGTTGTGCTCCGGGTTGCTGTTCTGGGCGGTTGACGCCGGCCTCGAGTCGCGTATCTATAGGACTTCATTCCTGGACCAGCTGTTGTTTGACGTCCCGCCGCACGCGTGGACTATGCGCACGGTCGTGTGGGCCCTGTTGGCCACATTTGGCCTGGTCGCGTCATCGGTCCTGGCGGGGCAGCGTCTTGAGCGGAGGCACATCGCTCATCTCAACGCCGTGCTGCGCGCGATCCGGAATGTCAACCAACTGATCGCCGTTGAGACGGATCGCACGAAGCTGCTTGAGGGCGTCGGTGAGCGCCTCATCGAGACGCGAGGGTACGCGTCTGCGTGGGTGGCGCTGTTCCACGAGGATGGCACCTTTGAGACCGGCTTTGGGGCCGGGCTGGGGGCTGACTTCGCGCCGTTCCGCGAAATGCTGCAGCGAGGCGACGTGACAGAGTGTATGCAAGAGGTCCTGGCGAAACGGGGCATCGTGGTACGTAAGGATGTGGCGAAGACGTGCGCCGACTGCCCATTGCACGGGCTTTGCGCAGGTAGCGCAGGGATGGCGGCACGCCTGGAACACGCGGGGCGAGTGTACGGGATGCTCACCGTGTCGCTGCCTGCCGAACTGGCCGACGCTGCGCAGGACCAGGCGCTGATTCAGGAGGTGGCGGACGATATCGCGCTGGCCCTGCACGCCATCGAGGCGGAGGAGACGCGGAAGCAGGCGGAGGCGGCATTGCGAGAGAGAACCGAGACTCTGAATGCCGTGTTCGACGCATCCCCAGTGGGCATCGGACAAGTGCGGGATCGAGTCCTCGGCTGGGGCAATGCAAGACTGTATCAGATGGTCGGATACGAGGAAGGCACGCTCCTCGGGGAACCCGCGTCGGTGCTCTATGAAACCGAGGAGGAATACGAACGGGTGGGGCGGGAGTTGTACTGGCAGTTGGATGAGACCGGCAGCGGACAGGTGGATACTCGATGGGTCCGCAAGGACGGGACGGTCTTTGACTGCCACCTCGAGGTCCGGCACTTCAGCGCGTCCGATCCATCTCAGGGACAGGAAATCGCGGTGATGGACATCACGGAACGCGTGCAGGCGGAGGCGGCGCTGCGGGAGAGTGAGGAGCGCTTCCGCGAGATGGCCGACTTGCTCCCCGATATGCTCTACGAGAGTGACGCGGACCTAAACATCACCTACGCCAACCAGGCGGCGTTGACCCTCCTGGGCTACACTCGGGAGGACATCGAAGCGGGCATCAGCATGCTCCACCTGCTGTCCCCTCATGACTTTGAGCGCGGCGAGGGCCGCCTGCAAGAGGTGGCGAGGACAAACGCGGCGTCCACGGGTGAGTATAGCCTGCGGGCCAAGAATGGTTCCTTTGTCCCCTGTGAGATCAACAGCGCACCGATAGCGGGTTCTGACGGGGCCTTGCTTGGATTCCGGGGTGTGATCCGCGACATCACCGATCGGAAGCGCGCGGAGGCGGCGCAGCGTCTGGCGACGGTGGGAGAGCTTGCAGCGGGTACCGCCCACGAGTTCAACAACGTGCTGGCCGCCATGAGTCTAGAGGCCCAACTGGCTGAGGGAACGCGTGATCAGAGCAACTACGACAGGCTGGTCGAGACAGTGCTCAAGGGGACGCGGCGTGGAGCCCGGATCTGCGCGGACCTGACGCGTTTCTCCCGTCCCGCGGAGCCCGAGCGGCAGCCGGTGTTCGTGGAGAACATCGTCGAGCTTGCACTGTCGATGGCCAGTCCCCAACTCACCCAAAGCGATGTCACAATAGAGCGCGACTACCGAACCCAGGGCAAGCAGGTTTACGTTGACGCCGACCAGGTCCAGCAGGTGTTTCTGAACCTGTTCATCAATGCCGCCCACGCGATGCAGCCGCAAGGGGGCGTCCTAACACTCTCAACCCAGTGTGTATTGGACGAAGACGCCGGGGAGTGGGTGGATGTGACGGTATCCGACACAGGATGTGGCATCGCCGCAGACAATCTCTCTCGCATCTTCGAGCCGTTCTTCACAACCAAGGGTGCCCTGGGGCGAAGTGACATACCGGGAACCGGGCTTGGTCTTTCGGTGTCGCACAGCATGGTCGTAAGCAACGGTGGCACGATCGAGGTGGAGAGCGAACAGGGCGTCGGCACGACGTTTCACGTTCGGCTTCCGGCGTGTCAGGTGGCCGCTGTGAAGGAAGAGCATGATGACGAGCGAAGCTCAGAGCCGGCGCCGAGACACGAGGGCAGAGGAGGCCGCATCTTGCTGGCTGAGGACGAGGACGCTATTCGTGAGTCCATAGTGGATGGTCTCACGACCCGGGGGCACGAGGTGCTCACGGCGGTCAATGCTTCAGAAGCTGTCTCAGTCCTGGCGTCGGGCGCCATCGATCTGGTCATCACCGATCTGCTGATGCCGGGCGGTGGCGGGCGTGCTGTGGCGACGGCTGCCGGCAAGCTGGACGATCCCCCTCCGCTGCTGGTCATCACGGGCAAGTCAGCTCTCGGCCTGGCCGACGAATTGCGTGAGATGGGAGCCGCGCGGTGCTTGGCAAAGCCTTTCTTGCTGCCTGATTTGCTCTCAACCGTTGGCGAACTCCTCGCTGCGCGGGACCGACACTCATCCGCGTGACCCCACGATGGTCGGAGCCTTCGCAAGACGCGGCGCCTTGAGCACGGCGAGAGGGCCGCGTACGTTTGCGCCCGGGCTATGGCTTACGGCCTGCGGTGACCGTGCTGCGGACCTTGTGGACCACCGGCCAGGAGGCTCGCAGTGGGCTCTCGTAGAGCCCGACCTCGTCCAGCGGAAGCGGCTGAAACCCGAGATCGTACGCCGGGGAATCTTCCCGGAGCCGGAAGTCCAGGTGCTCGGGATCGACGAAGTGCGGGTCCTCGTCGATCAGATTGTCTTCGATGGTATTCGTGGTCCGGTCGCAGCGCACCGAGAAGGGCTCGCCGCCGATGATGATGTTGCGGGTGACCACATTGCCCCGGGGTTCAGCCGGGCCCTCATCCAGGACCCGGGCCAGCTCCGGGTACCGTTCACTGTATGGCGGCTTGTCGTAGTTCACCGCAGCCAGCTTCTTGTACATGTGCCAGCCGCCGCCTTCGGCGATGTACCCCTTCGCCCAGTTCAGCCCACGGTTATCAATGTGCACCGCCGGCACGCAGTCGACGAAGATGTTGTTCTCGACGATGTTGTCCCGCCCGCCCCCGGTCATCGCCGCCCGGGTGACCTTGTAGAACAGGTTCCCGTAGGTGGTGGTGCCGCTGAAGGCATCGTCCAGATACACGCCCACGCAGCCGCGCCCGCCTAGTCCGCTGATGTCATGGAAGTAGTTGTAGCGGATGACGGTTCCGCGCATGGTCCAGTCGCGGCCTGCGTAGATTGCGCCGGCATCGTTGGACTCATAGCAGACGCTGTGGATGTGGTTGAACTCGATGATGTGTTCGTTGCCGCCGAAGGACATCGCCTGGTGCGGCGCGTTGTGGATCAGATTGTGCGATGCGCGGTTCCCCACGCCCGACAGGCGGATCGCCGGCCGGCAGATTCGCTTGATGCGGCTGTAGTGGTGGATGTGATTGTTCTGGGCATAGTGTTTGGCGGGGGTCAGTGTCTTCCTGTCCCCGCCGGACAGGGAGATGCCCCCCTCTCCGGTGCCGAGGATATCGCAGCCCTCGACGCCGTTCTCAGAGCCCCCGGATATGCCCACGGCCCAGCGTCCCATATTGCGGATCGTGCAGCCCAGGACTCTGCATCCTGTTCCGCCGTCGATCCTGACCGCCGTGCCGCGCCCGGCCTCCAGAGTCAGCCCTTGCAGCGTCACGTGTGAGACATCCTTCAGGCTCACCAGCGTCGGGACAACCGAGACGGCCGCCGTGCCGTCATTGATCGGCGAGGGTGGGTAGAAGTACAGCACCCCCGTCTCCCGATCCAGATACCACTCCTCGGGCTCGTCGATCTCGCACAGGGCATTGAAGGCGTAGTACCACTGCCCCTTGCGATAGCCGTAGCCGTGGTGGGGCGGCTTCAGGGAGATGATCTTTTTCTCAGTGTCGATGGACTCCACCGCCTGGCGCTGGTCGGACCAGTCCCAGAACCAGTAGCCGTGCAGCCACAGGTCCTTCTCCTCGGTCCAGCGCTCTGGGCGATCATAGTCATAGGTGAATCTGCCGATCTTATCGCCTTTCGTACCCCTTACGTCGACTCCTTCGCCGCCCACCAGATCGACGATATTCACAAACCCCTCGTTGGGCCAGCGGGAGATTCGCATCGGCTGGTCGTTGAAGAACAGCTCCAGACCGCCCGCGGCGGGGCTCCCGAAATCGCCGATCCCCTGGGCCTTGAGGTCGGTCTGGTAGACCTTCCCTCTAGCGGACGGCTCGAGCCGCGCGAGAATCTCCGGATCGGTCACAGGCTTGAATCCTGTAAGCGCTTTCCCGCCGACCACGCGCACTTCAGATCCCGGGCGGGCCCGGTAGATGACGGGGGCGGTTTCCGTGCCGGAATCCTCGGCGGCCAGCTCGAAGGTCTTGTCCAGCTCGTAGGCGCCCGGCTCAAGCTCCACGATCACGCCGCCCTCGGGGAGCCCGGGGCCCTGCTTCAGCGCGCGGATCGCATCCCGCGCCCGCTCAAGCGTGGCAAAGGGGCCGTCGACGCTGGTACACGGCGTCGTGGTCCCGGTCCACAGATCATTGCCATGGGGTGAGACATAGAGGACCATCGCATCACCGTGGGCGGTCATGGCGGCACCCCCAATACACAGGATCAGACCGAGTACGCAAATGGGGTGAGAGAGGCCGTGCAATCCGGACGCACTCATGGTGCATTCCCTCCTGGGATCGGGGAAGTGTCACAATGGCAGCGACGGCGACACAGAACAGTGTAGCAGATTCGCGCGTGCAGGGACAGGCAGACGGGGATGGTGGCTTCAACGATGGTGGCTTCAACGCTTGACAGGTCTAGAAGACTCATATATACTTTCTTCCATCGACGCGCGGTGGAGCAGTCAGGTAGCTCGCAAGGCTCATAACCTTGAGGTCGGAGGTTCGAATCCTCCCCGCGCTACCAGTTTTCTCTTTGGGGTCGCCTTTACAGGTGGCCCCATTTTCGTATCTGAATGCTACTGGCCTGCCACCACGGCCCCAAAGGCTCATAATCCCGCTTTGCGGGATCGGGGAGCTCACGCAACCGCCGCTGGGTCACACGAGCCGTTTGCGTCGCTCGGCCGTTTCTTGCCGGAACCACAGCGGGGGGGCACACATGGAGAAGCCCTACTTCGTCTACGTGCTCTACAGTTGCAGCGCAGACCGCTTCTACATCGGCCTCACCGAGAATGTAGATCAACGCCTTATGCAGCACAATGCGGGACGCTCCCGCTGGACGCGCCGGCATACGCCGTGGGAGTGCGTGTACCGCACCCAATGCGACAACCTGACCGAAGCGCGCAGACTCGAGAACAGGCTCAAGCGACAGAAGCGTGGGGCCGGCTTCTTCGCGCTGACCGGCCTGGACGCGAGCCGGTTCGGCCCCAAAGGCTCATAATCCCGCTTTGCGGGATCGGAGGTTCTCCCGCTCTGCGGGACCTCCCCGCGCTACCAGTTTTCTCTTTGGGGTCGCCTTTACAGGCGGCCCCATTTTCGTATCTGAATGCTACTGGCCTGCCACCACGGCCCCAAAGGCTCATAATCACCCCGCGTTGCGGGATCCGGGAGCTCACGCAACCGCCGCTGGTCTGCAACGGCCGGCAGTCATCGGCCCATGTCATCCCCCCGTTCCCTTCCAAGCCTGCGGGGTAGCTGCGGATGGTCGGCTACGCCGTTGTCGTGAGACTCAACCGCGCATTCCCGCTCTCACTGCCCGGCCTCGCGGGTCCAGCCCATCGCCTCCAGCGCAGGGACTATCTCAGGATTGGACATGAACA
>JALGSS010001081.1 GCA_029821745.1 Candidatus Zipacnadia bacterium | reverse complement strand
CTCCACGCGGACGGGAAGCGCATGAGCATGTGCGTGAGCTACCTGATGAACACGTGGCGCAATGTGGAGGGCCCCCAGCCGGGCATGGGCGGCATCGACTGGTATGACCCGGCGGTCATCGGCGAGACCTGCGATATGGTCCGGGTGATGTGCTACGACATGTTCAGCACCTCCGGCCGGGCGATCGGCCCCGTGAGCACGCGGCCCTGGGCGAGGGACGCCATGCGGTTTTGGGCGACCCATGTGCCTCGCGAGAAGCTGGTGATGGGCCTGCCGGCGTACTCGCGAGACTTCAGGCTGACCGCGAACGTTGATATCGAGTCGCCGTACGCGCCCTTGCCCGACGTCCCCGATGGCACCGAACTGCAGCGTATCTGGCTCGCCTACGAGGGGATCAACACGTACCGCTACACCGACGAGCAGGGCGCGCTGCATCTGTTCTACGCCAGTGATGCCGCCGGCACGAAACAGCACCTGGCGACGGTTGACGAACTGGACATTCCCGCAATTGCGTTCTGGCATTATGGCGCGGTTGTGCCTGAAACCTGGAAGGCTGTGCGCGAGTGGCTGCAGGCACCCGAATAGGTGGCGCTTCCAGGTGACCGATTCCTATAACTGAGAGGGTTCCAGACCATGAGTCACGTCCATTTCAGCATCGACCCCGAAGCCATCATGAAGCACGTGCGGTATCTGGCCGAGGACATCGGTCCCCGGCTGGCAGGTAGCGAGAACGAGCAGAAGGGCGCCGACTACATCGAGGCGCAGATGAAGGCGATCGGGCTGCAGAATGTCGAGCAGCAGCACTTCAACTGCCGGTGGTATGACGTCAATACGGCGCGCATGGACGCGAAATTCGGGGAAGAATGGCAGTCCGTGACCATGGACGCCGTCGCGCACAGTCCGAGTACGGACGGCGTGCTGGAGGCCGAGCTCGTCTACGTGGAGACCGCGAAGCCGGAGATCCTGGAGCGCCTGGATCTCAAAGGCAAGGTCGCGCTCGTGCACGGGACGTACGGAGCGAACTCCAGCCAACTCAAGATGCTGGCCGAGAAGGAGATCGCCGCGGTGATCTGGACCGACGTGCGCTACACGCCGCCGTGGAATCTCCTCGTCGGGCTGCCCTTCACCTTCCAGCACCTGCTCACGTTCCCCGCGGCATCTGTGCCGCACCCGGTAGAGTGGGAACTCGTGCGCCAGGGCGTGGACCGCGTGCGACTTGAGCTGGATACGGTGGTGGAGACGCGGACCTCGCAGAACGTGGTGGGTGAGCTGCCCGGCAAGAACTCCCACGGGGGCGTTCTCATCTCTGGGCACCATGATTCGGTGCGTGGCTGTTCGGGCGCCGAAGACAACGCGGCCGGGGTCGGTGTTGCGCTCGCCATCGCCGATGCCATGAAGGATGTCGACCTGGAGAAGGGCATCAAGTTCGTGTCCTTCGGCACCGAGGAGCAACTGAGCCAGGGGTCTTTCGCTTTTGTCGACGAAGAGAAGAACAACGCCACGGACACCGAACTGGTCCTCAATGTAGACGGTCAAGGCTGTTGGGCCGGAGAGAATGAGATCTTCGTCACCGGGTCGGCTGAATTGCACGAGTACATGTACGACGAACCGGACGGGTTCTCAGATCATTTCCCATTCATCGCGAAGGGTGTTCCCGCCGGGTGGTTCCACCGCCGCAACTGCGCGGGCGGGCGCTGGTTCCATCACAGCATCCACGACAACGTGGACGCGCTCTCGCCCCAGGTGCTGGCAAGCTGTGCCGGCCTGGTTGCCGGGATCGCGCACGATGTATGCACCAACGGCGAGTTGCCCTTCGAGCGGGAGTTCTCGGACGAGACAAGGGCTGCGGTGAAGGCCGTCGCCGATGGCTGGCTGAAGCCATAGCCGACAGGGACGATTCCGTCTGCACAGCGAGGAGCAGTCACCCACATCCGGGGTCGCGAGCCGAACAGGGGGCACCACTAACGGCAAACATAGTAACACTGATCGCGGATCTGAAAGCGGCGCTGATGCGACTGATTCCCGCACCGGAGTTGCCGCTCAAGGGCGGGGAGCGCAGGCGAGTCTTGAGGGGACACGAACGAGCCGCCGCGGGCGCGGTGGCGGAACGCGTGGCCGCTGACTACCTGCGGGGGCGCGGCTACCGGATCCTGTGCCGCAACCGGGAGAACTCGGTGGGGGAACTGGATATCGTGGCGCGGCAGGGAGACACCATCGTCTTCGTGGAAGTCCGGTCCCGGCGCACGGGATCAGCCGTGAATGCCAGGGATACGGTTACTCGTGACAAGCGCCTCAAACTCGCGCGGGCGGGGGAGTTGTTCCTCCGAACGCACAGGCTCACGAAGCTTGGGCACAGGATCGACCTCGTCACGGTGGAGTTGACTGAAACGGGCCGTGCGAAGGTGGTCGAGCATCTGGAGAACTGCGTCGGGGCGGGCGGCGAGATCGGGTAGTGACTGTGTGGGGACGGGTCCGGGTCGTACTGATTTCTTGCGACTCTCTCACTCAGGTCTTCGCAGGGGGGCGCTATACTCTCTGTACTCAATCAGAGTGAACCTGCGCTCGGCCTCCCTTCTGGAATATTGGCGATATCGTCAGA
>JALGSS010001080.1 GCA_029821745.1 Candidatus Zipacnadia bacterium | reverse complement strand
CCGAGGCGTACGAGTTCATCCACCACGCCTGGCTCCCAGCGTCTGAGCATACCTACGACAGACCCAGGCCCGATTTCGAGCATTACGCGCCGGGCACAGACTCGGGAGATTCACGTGTACATATCCACATTCCGGTGCGTAGGGCACGCGCGGACGAGGGTCTGCCGAACACGCTTTGAGGAGCAAGCGGCAATGCGAACACTCTCCTGGCTGCTCGTGACAGCGATAGCCCTCTGCGCATCACTCGCAGGCGCCCCGGGCGTGGTGGTCCTTCGAGGGCACGGACGACACGGTCGAGGATCGGTCAGGCAACGGCCTCGATGGCCTCGCCCCCGACTGTGATCGCGCCGAGGGCCACGAGGGGCAGGCCCTGCGGCTCACTGGCGCCAACGGGATGACGGTGCCCGACGAGCCCGACTTGCGCGGCGCTCAGGGCTTCACGGTGGATTGCTGGGTGCGGTCCGAGGTCGGGCCCGGGCCGGCCATGAACATCATCTCGAAGCCCGGTGAGTGGATGGTCCGCGTGGACCCGGAACAGGCGGGCGGCACGATCTCCCTCTTCATCTGGACCGATCAGGGCGGCTGGGAACCCCGCGCACGGGGGCCGCGTCTTGCCAGGGACATCTGGTACCACATCGTCGCCTCCTGGGACGGGGCTACCGCCCGGCTCACAGTCAACCACCTGCGCATCGAGTCGCGCAAGCCCGGCACATGCCCGCGTACCGATGCCCCGGTCAGCATAGGCGGTCCGTCTGAGGGGCTCCTGGGTTGGCGCGGTCTGATCGACGAGGTGCGCCTGTACAACGTGCCCTTCGGCCCGAGGCGCATGCACCGCATCGCCTTTGGGCTTGACGAATTGACGGACACAGCCGAGAGCCCTCGAGACGCGGTCTTCGAGTTCGCCGAAGATGCCGACGGCTGGCGAGGCACGGCCGGCGCAACTGCACAGGCCCAGAATGGCGTGCTCAAGGCCCACTTGCCCGGGACCGGCGCGACACTACTCGTCACCGGTCTCGACGCGGATCCCGAACTGCTTGGCTTCTGCGAACTCAAGATGGCCGCGCGCATGGGCCATCGCCTCGTGCTGGCCGCCGTGACACACGACAGCATTTTCGAGGTGCCGATTCGGCTCGTCGCCGATGGCGTCCAGCGCATCTACTCACCAGAGCTGGGAGACAGCGGCCTCGAGGGCCGAATACGGGCACTCGCAATCTACACTGAGGGCGACAGCCCCGCGGATCTGAGTATCGAGAGCATCCGGCTGACGCGACAGTTCAGCGGCCCTCCAGACCTGCGCATCCGGGCGCTCTCCCCCGAGCAACTCATCAACCGGGTTGGCTCCCCGGTCGAGGTGATCTGTTGGGTCGAGAACTACGGAGGCGCGATCGAGAAGGCCCGCCTGACGCTCACCGGCACGGACGGGATCCGCGTGCAAGGCCCTGCCGAGACGCCATTGAGCGACATCAAGCACGGGGCATGCGTCGCGACCACATGGACCGTCCAGGCGGACACGCCCCTGGAAGGCAGTATCGAGGCGGCACTCGACTGGCAGGGAGGACGCGCGGTGCGCCGCACAGCTCGTCTGCAGTTCTCCCAGACCCCCGAAGAGGACGCCGCGGCAATGCACCGGTCGCGCGCGTGGCGCTCGGCCGGATACCCCCGCGCCATGGACTTCCGCCATCTGCATGAGAAGAACGTGCGCTTCCTGCATCACAACACAGCACTGCTGGTCGACATGCAGGAGGGGCGCATTGAGGTCGCTCGCGAATTCAAGCAGCGCTACCCGGACCGGCTGGTGCTGATGCAGGTCAACGATGAGCCCAACGGTATCTGGGGCAGTTGGCATTCCGTGCCCCGTGAATTTGCGGAAAAGGAGGGCCTGCGCCACGATCCCGACATCTGGCCGGACCCCGAATTCCGCGGCTACTGGCTTCTCGGCCCGCCCACGCGCCTGAGTGCGGATTTCCCTGCCGACGCCGTGGAGTGCGAGCTCGCGGTCACGGACAC
>JALGSS010000130.1 GCA_029821745.1 Candidatus Zipacnadia bacterium | reverse complement strand
CTGTTCGGCGTGCCGCGCTTCGTGAACGCCTTCTACAACGTGGCCAGCCAGTCGGCGAAGAGTGAGCGGGCCCCGCAGGTGGAGTTGTATCGCCGGCAGGCGTGGGATGCCTTCGCCCTGGGCTGGAACGGATGGGGCTTCTACTCATACTACGCACCGCGCGGCAATCCGTGGAGCGATCTGGATGGCTCGTGGTCGGAGGATCGGCCGGACTACCTGATGGTGTACCCGGGGCCCCGCGGGCCGATCCCGACGCGCCAGTCTGAGTCCGTTCGCGAGGGCTGGGAAGACTACTGCCTGCTCACCTTGCTGAAGGAGAAGGGCCTGGCCGAGGAAGTCGAGGCGATCGTGACGGCGTACCGTGATGGCGGACCCGTCGAGGAACTCCGGCGTCGCGCTCTCGAAGCGGCGGTAGAGAGTTGATGCCGAAGTAACGGTTTCTCGTGTCCATTGCAGGAAACGGTCATGATTGTGTAGAATGATGTCTAGGTAGAACGTAGAGAATGTTTCGGGGAAACACGCTATTCGCGAGGTGTTTCATGGTCGGGTTGAGGTCTAGCGCCGCGATTGCGTTGCTTGTCGTCTTCGTATGTATGGCGCATGGCACCCCTTACACGCTGAGCAACATGCCGGCCTACAACTGGTACCACGGCTGCGGCCCCACGGCTGCTGCGTCAGTGATAGGCTACTGGGATCTGCTGGGCTACACGAATCTCTTCGATGCGTCGGGTGCGGATGTGTACCAGACGTCGAATGTACAGGACCAGATCTCCAGCCCGGCGCACAACGCGAAGTACGACCCGCATCCCGATGACCCGGATCTGCCCGTCCCTCCGAACACGAGCATTGCGTGCTGGTTCAGGACGTCGGTCGGCCAGCCCTACGGCTGGAGTTACTTGTCCTATTCCGATGACGCTTTTTCGGGCTACGCGCAGTACCGTGGGTATACCTTCAATTCGTGGTACCAGGGCTTTGGGACGGGTGCAGGCGAGTTCTACTGGGACGACTTCATGGACGAGATAGACGCCGGCAGGCCCTTGATGTTCCTGGTGGACACCGACGGTAACAACGTCACCGACCACTTCGTTCCTGCATTCGGGTATGACGACCGTGGCGCTGAAGGTCTATACTACGCCTGCTATGATACATGGTCGGAGGCCGAGGCGGTCAGGTGGTACCGGTTCAGGAAGTTGCAGTCCGGCAACACGTGGGGTATCTCAGCCGTCACGTACGCCCAGCCGGAGGCAATCCCAGAGCCGGCCACGTTCGTGCTGTTCGCCTGCGGGCTTGCGGTGCTGGTCCGGAGACGCCGGCGGAAAGCGGACTAGCCTTCCGGGGCTCGTTTCTCACATGTTCCCACACCACGACAGAGGGCCCATGGCTCTCTGTCGTTTCTTGTGTGTAGCTGATGCGCTGCCGTGAACTCGCGTGAAGGGATGCGTGCGCAATGCGATCGATCCAGTGCGCAGTTGCGGCTCTGTGTGCGGTGACCTTCGGGCTGGCAGCCGGCTCTGAGCCTACCGGGCCTGAGCTGCTCACCAATGGGTCACTGGAGATCGTGGACGCCGGGCGGATGATGCCCGTCGGATGGTCAGGCTTCTCCACTCCCGACTGGGGTGACTGTGCCGGCACGGCCGAGGCCACGCAGGAGGGCCCCCACGAAGGCGAGCAATGCGTCAAGGTCTCGGGCGTTCGTACGCAGTACGCAGTCGCGCATTCCCGCGTGTCTGTACTGCCCGGGAAGACCTACTTGCTGACTGGATGGGTGCGCTCCGACCTGCTGCGGGGCCAGACAGCGTATCTGGCGGCTTCCTGGTCGAGCGAAACGCGCTGGCTGTCACTAGAGACCTCCCGCACACTCGCGGGCAGGAGCCCGTGGACGCGTCTGGAACTCGTGCTGGCCCCCGAAACGCGCTCGGAGGACTCAGCCACGCTCCAAGTATCCTTCCGCATCAAGGGCACAGCCGAACGTGGTGTGGCGTACGTGGACGACCTCTCACTGCGCGAATGCCGGCCGGCTGCTCCGCAGCCGGACTTGGGCTCGGAGCGTCGCCGGCAGATTGATATGGCCAGGGAACTGCTTGTTGAGCGTGAGGTGTGGCGCGACAGGCTATCGGTTCTTGAAGCCCGTCATCGGGACCTGGGGACACTTCTGTCCGAGGCGGCCGTCTTCGAAGACCTGGTACGTCGGCACGGGCAGTCCATCCGGAGGCACGAATTCCTCACGCAGGAGCCGCACCGGCGAGGTCTCCTGGAGGCGCGTGCTGCCCAGGACGAGGCGTCCGTCAGGGCTCACATCGACGAACTCGCGGACCTGCCCGTGCTGCGGCAGGCGTGTTTCGATGAGTTGCAGGGGGTACTCGCGCTGAAACGGCGTCTAGACGCCCGCCCTGACCTGCGCCGCTTCTACCTGTGGGCACAGCTTGCGGCGATGCGGCGCGAGATCCCCACCAGTGAAGCGCCGAGGAATCTAGAGGTGAGCAACGAGTTCATGGAGGCATGCGCGCAACCGCCCGAGCAGGTCAGCGGGGAACTGCTTGACCTCGTTGCGAGGTCACGGATCGACCCGGTCACCGGGACCGGGGTCGTTCGCATAGCCACATCCGTGGGATCCGGAGAGGCCGACGGCACTGTGCGGGCGGGCCTCCTGACACCCGGCGGCCGAGTGGCTGCATTCCGCGAAATGGACCTCAGCGGGGAGCAGACTGACCTATCCCTCACGGTCCCCGATCCGCAACTGTGGTTCCCCGACTGTCGGTACCTGTACACGCTGCACGTCGGACTGTTTCGCGATGGCAAGCCCGTGGACTGGATCCAGCAGAAGCTCTGCTTCCGCGATGTGGCTGTCCGCGAGTCTGATGTCACGGCTACAATGCGCCACGCGTGGAGCTGGGCACTGAGCGACTACACGGTCACCGTGAACGGCCAGCCCTACTTCCTGCGGGGAACGGTCTGCGGTGAGGCCAGGTCGCGGGCAGAAGAGGCCGAGCCCCTGTTCCGAGAGCTGTGGCTGGACTTCAACCGTACTTACGGCTCGTTCTTGTCGGGGTTGACTGCAGATCAGGCGGATGACCTTGCGTCGCGCGGTCTGACCTACTTCGGATCGCTGTCCCCGAACTACCGGGGCATCCGCCGCTACGTGTCGAGCCAGGAGGGCCTGGACGAATATGCCGAGACCGTGCGGCGGTCGAGATGGGTGGCCGACCACCCCGCGGTCCTGGGGATCGAGGTCGGCAATGAAGCCGAGCTATCCGTCTGGGGGGCAGACTTGCCCGGCGTCTATGGCCGGGATTTGTGGCACTGCTTCAACGAGGCCACGAAAGTCTTGCGGCGAGAGCTGCGCCCGAGCCTCCCGGTGGGTTATGTCCGCGCGGCGAATCACCGACAAGTGCTGCCCATCCCACGGGAGGACTACAGTGGGATCAACCAGTACACGGGCCGATACTGGGGCCGGCGATGCACGATGGCGTCGGATCTCCACGCTCTGTCTCTGGCGGCCACGCTGGGCAACAAACCCATGGGAATCACGGAGTGGAATGGCCCGAAGTACTCGTGGGCGACGCGCGGCGTATCGGGCGTGGATGAGAACGGGGCCGCTGAGTACATCTTCGACTACTACCGGACGATGCTCCGGACGCCGATGACGCTGCTTTCCACCGAGTTCGTGCTGAACTGGGTGGTCACGCCCCTCGAGGACCTGACGACGCTTCCCCTGGGTGAGGGGCTCAAGCGCCGGGATCGGTGGCGGTGGTCGAGGCAGCAAGGCGTCCCGTGGTATCCGGCCATCTGGCCCGACTTGCTCACCGATACCCCTGCGCGCAGGGCCATGGGCGGATTCTACGGTCCGCTGTACGAACTGTGTGAGGGACGAGGGCAGATCGCGGTTCTCGCGCCTCCGGAACGCCTCGACCAGGCGCGTGCCCTGGGTCTCGCGCTGCGAAAGATCGGGAAAGACGTCTCGGTGGCCACCATGCCCACCTCCGAGGGCCTGCGGGGTCTGGATGCGAACTCGCTGATTGTCGGTGGGACGGGCGCCTCGCAGCCCGAGCCGATCCGCGACCTGGAGCGCATGGGCGTGATCGGCGCCACGAGCGACGAGTTCCCGGCAGCCGGAGACTTCCTGATTCAGCGGCGGGTCAATCCACACTTCCCGGATCGGTTCCTGGTCGCAGTCACGGCGGCTGATGAGACGGGCATGAGCGAGGCTATCACGAGACTGCTCGCATCCGCCGACGGCCTGGGGGAAGCCTACGCCCGGCACGCGTCGTGCCGGCGGGCGCTGGCTCTGGTGGATGATCGCGAGAGTGTACTCCGCAATTTCAGCCGCTATGTGCTCGAATTGCCGACGCGGGGCACTTTTCTGGGCCGGGACGAGGTGCGCACTGCGCTGAAGCGGGATGAGTTGCTGGGCGAGGATGGCAAGTTGGCCCCGAATTGGGCAGACTTGGCCGCCGTGATTGTCGCGACGACGCGAGAGCTCAATGCGGAGGAGCTCGACCTGTTGCGGGAGCTCCCGGCGGTGGGCGTGAATGTCGTGTGGTCTGCGGGCACGCTGCGGGCGAACCCCCAGCTCCAAAGCGGACTGGGAGTCGACCTGGGGGCGCAGCGCTCACTGACCGAGGGTCTCCCCGTGGCCGAGTGGGCGCAAGAGCCGCTTGCGGTACCCGATATGGGCGATGTATCCGAGGAGCCTGTGGCGAAGTACAGCACCATCAAGCGTGACAGCACGGGCTGGAACGCAGCGCTGTCGGTTCACGAGCTGATCTTGGGAGACAAGTGGCAGGCGGCAGCGACCACGTCGGATGGGCATGCGGTGGTAGCCCGTCGGAGTGGGCAGCCTGGGAGCCAGTGGGTGTTCGGCGTCGACCTGCAGGCAGCCTCCAGTGCCCTCGTCAGCACGACGCAGCGCGGCGTTTTGCACAGCATATACGACCGCGACACCGCGTGTGGGCTGGAGCGGGTGTTCCGGCTGGTGGCGAATGCGTGCGTGTCCGGCGTCGAGCCGCGTGCCTCCTCGACGCCGCGCCTACGGGCGGAGATCATCCCGGACCGCGAACTGTACTCCGAGGATGGCCTGGTGCGCGTGACCGTGCGCGTTCGCGACTCGCTGGGTAGCCCCGTGGACGCGAGCGTGCGTGTCAGTTGCGGCAAGAACGACCGATTCCTCGGGAAGCCGGGAGATCGGCCACTCTGGCGGGAGGTCTCCCGCGTGTGTGAAGGCAACTACGTGTGTGAGGTCGACCTCTCGTCGGCCGATGGCCCGGTGGCGGATGTGTGGCGCGCCTCCCACCGTGGGGAGCAGGTGCTGACGATCTTCGCAGACGCGACTCGCCTTGGCTGGGTGAGCGATTGGACCGCGCATACGGTTCGGATCGGCTCCCAGACCGACGAAGCAGCGCGTCTCGCGTCCCTCACGCGCTTGGTGCGAGAGGGCCTGACGGAGTGCCGTCTGTCAGTGGCCGACAGGGAAGCCTGGATCGAGTTGGAGGCGCGGCTTACGCTTCCGTCAACGATTGAGCCGGGCAAGTCGGCTCGGATGACACTGACGGTGGACCGCGTGGAGGACGATCGTGGCAACGACTGGCTGGAGGACGTCGCGGTGGTGTTGAGACCGCTTGAAGGTGGCGAGCCGGTGCGCATTCAAGTGGCCGAGGGCAAGCTCATCTCATCCGTGAATGCGCCTGTCGTGACCAAGCGGCCCGATGACACGATCAAGGTCGACTCGACGCACCCCGCGAGTTTCGAACTCGTCTGGCCGCGTCCGAAACCTGGACTGTGGGACATTGCCTTGAGCTACCGGTACAGTGACGATTACCACATCAAGGATACCGACCGTCTGCTGCGTGAAGATGCGTTCAATCGGTCCGTGTTTGAGGTGGTTGGCGATGAGTGAGACCCAGGAACCAGAGCGGAGCCCGGCGGGGGACAGGACGCCCGGGAGTGGCAAGGGGAAGCGCGTTGCGCTTGTGGCAGTGCTATTGGCGGTCGGCTTGGCGGCAGGGGCACTCGCGTTCCGGAACGCGAAGGCCTTCTTCGCTCCGCCAGAGCAGGTGTCCGGTTACGAGGAGGCGCCCGAAAAGCTGCCGGAGAACGTCGGCGACGAGGACGCAGCCCTGAAGATCGAGGCCTGTTTGGGGCACTGCATTTTCCCCATCGCCTACCGTGTCGTCGAAGCGATAGAGCCGTGGCCGGAGCTTGCGCGCGGCGAGTTCCTCGTCTACGGGTCTCCGGAGGGGCAGGTCTTCTGCGAGAAGCACGGCGAGACCCTCGCGACCATCGCGATCAACGGCTGCAACACGTTCACCCTCGAGGTCGACGGCGAGAAGCGCGAGATACATCTCGCCGGACCACCTGGAGGGGACTGGGACCTGCCAGACCTGGCCCTTGTGCTCGGCGACCAGTGGCTGGAAATCCACGGCGAATTGCCGGAGGGCTTTGACGAGGCGCTGGCGGCTTTGGCGGGCAACACCGCAACGCAACCAGGCGCGGCGGAGTAACCGTCGGTCGCTCCGCCGCGCTAACGTGCAGTGCCCAAGACGATCGCGGACTACTCTTCGTCCCGAACCTGGTCCTCCTTGATGAAGAAGGCCCGGTCGATGTAGACAGCTTCAACCTGGTCCGGGTTCTTGTTCGGCGCGAACCACAGGTACATCCCCGGTTTGAGGCTGTAGACTCCCATGTCGAGGGTCTTGTAGTCCGGGCCGCTGAGTTCCTCGATGGTCCGCGTGACCGCCATCACGCCTGAACTGGTGCCGTTGTCGTAAATGCCCACCTGCAGCGCGGGGCCGGTCTCTGCTTTCGCATCACAACGCACCACAACGTAGCAGTGGCACGGTCCCAGCTTCTCGACGGCCTTGTTGATGGGGTACTGGGTGGCCCACTCGAAATGGCTGCCGGGCATGCGGCTGGCGAACCCGTCGGCTGCCTTCGGGTCTGGCACGATGACGGCCAAATTGCCCTGGCCGAAGAGCGAGAACTTCTGGTCCTGGATGTCGAGCCATGTGCCTGCAGGGAGGTCCTTGCACATATCAGGGGGAGGGCCCGGCGGGCGGCAGATGGACTTGAGCTGAGATGCGTAGCCCTCGAACGCGGCGCCCTCGCGGTAGCTGCCCACGTCGAAGCGGTTCGCCGTCTCGACGAACTCATCGCAGAATGCGCCCAGATCTTCCGGGCCATTGAACGGCGCGCCGTCGATTGCGGCCTCATCCTTCAGGCTGTAGTAGCCCTGGATCCACACATGGTCCAATGGCAGCCGCGCGCGCCGCACCCGCGCCGCAAGCACCGGGTCGTCGGCAACGAGCTTCGCGGCGTCGTCGAAGAGCTGCGTTGCGCGATTGACATCCTCCAGGGGGAACCAGGCTGAAGTGTTGGCCATGTAGCAGCGCAGCTTCGTCCCGGCCTCTTCGACCGCGTCGTGGATCAACTCGATGTAGGCCAACAGCGGCTCCGACGCGGGGCCATAGAAGCCTTCCATGAACTCGGAGATCAGCTCATCCGGATCGAGGGACGGGTCCCACATCAGGTGAGCCATGAGCCACGCCCGCAGTTCGGGGAAGTCGCTACAGCTACAGCCGGAGTCGCCCTGCTCGAACAGGCCGATCGCCCTGTTCTCCACGAAGAAGCGAATGTTCGGCGCGATGACTCGCAGGTTCGGGTGAGGCAGGATGTAGTTGCGGAAGTTGGTCACGTAGTCCCACACGTAGAGCTGCGGCGCCACGGCGCTCCAGGCTTCCGCGTCCGCCCGGAAGGTCTCGTTGTGGTCGCCCTCGCCGAGGGGTTGGGCGAAGGAGCACTCGATGGAGCACAGGCGGATGAGAACGTTCTTCCGCGGCTTGACCAGCTTCGGGGCCTTGCGGCTGTAGGAGTAGGCGAGGGTCTCGATGAGCATGTCGGGGAACTCGGCCTCGATGGCCTCCGCGACATCATTGACGAAGCGCACGATCGGCCCGGACGGGGACCCTTCCTCCTCCTCGATCGCCTTGCACGCGGCGCACTGGCAGGCCCCGTGGCAGTCGTTCTGGCTGATCGAGATCATCCCGGCATCGGGATCCTTGCGCACCCATTCGAGGGCATTCTTGATGAACTCCGCCTTCATCTCCTCGTTGGTCAAGCAGAGCTGCGCGCCGGAGGGTTTGCGCGCGCCGTCGATCTCGCTGTACCACTCCGGGTGCTGGGCGAAGTACTTGCCCGGCGGGAGTATCTGGTTGAAGGTGTGACACCAGCCGATGATCCGGTAGTGGCCCCCGTACTCATCGGGGATGTTCTCGAAATGCCCGTTGAGCTTGAGGGTCGCTGCGAACAGCGGGTTCCTCAGGGCATTACGGTAGAACGCCTCCCGGTACTGCAGCTTCGGGGTGTATACGGTGTCCAGCGCATCGACCCGCAGCAGCGGCCGGTCCGGGACGAAGCTTGCATCTGAGCTCCACCACCGGCAGCCGACGACGTCCTCGAGGAATGTGTAGACCGCGTAGAGAGTCCCGCGGGGCCTGCCGCCGGCCAGGTAGAGGGTGTCGCCGACGGTGCGCAACACGATTCCGTCGTGCTTCAGGGCCGCCAGATCGACATCCGGACAGGCGGCTTTGAAGGCGGCTGACGGACCGACGACGATCCGCTTTGCCGGGCCCGCAGCCTGCGCCTCGTCGACGATGGGGAAATCTGCGCCGGTGGCTTGCTGCAGGTACGTCTGCAACTCTGTTGCGGCGGTCTTCTCGGGTGCGATGGCATCTGCGGCGACACTGATGACGTACTCCGTCTTGCCGTCGGCGGCCAGGGTCATGGGCTGTGCGCTCCCGGAGATTGTGATCAGGGCAGCGAATGCTGCCAGAAGGGTCCATCTCGTCATAGTGTTTCTCCTTGTGGCGACTGGTCTGTCGCGATGGTGTGGACGTGCCGAGTAGCCTATCCTTCTACATTCCTGCGCTGCCAACCTCCGACGGACAATCGGGGAAGAGGTGTCGAGGGGGCGAATACCGAACTGTATGCGGGGGGCGCGATGCTGCACTCGCGATACCGCCCATGATTGGGGGGAGCAATATGCCCCGTGGCGCCGTAGTGGTGCTTTGCGTCCTCGCCGTGCTGCCATCCGTGTTCGCGCAGGAGAAGCCGCCGGTCGTGCTCGTGTGGGGTGAATACCTGGCTGCGGTGAATAGCCGGGAAGCCCCAGGCACACGCAGTTACCTGGCGAACATCGCGCGCTCCCTCGACGCCGTCGGTCTTGAGTACGATGAGACGAAGGACTCGGAGGTTGAGAAGGGGGCCCTGCGCGGGTATA
>JALGSS010001079.1 GCA_029821745.1 Candidatus Zipacnadia bacterium | reverse complement strand
GAACGCGCAGGCGGTGTTCCAACCGCGCTCCTCAAACACTTTGCGCGTCTCGGCGGGGAACAGATTGTAGTCTGCATACGGGCCGCGATCATTGTCGATCAGGTCGATCTTGCCTGCCAGCAGATAGTCGCCGCGCTCCGAGTAGCCCTTCACGCCTGGGTGCGCGATGTCATCGGTGCCGAAGACCGCTGCAGCCGCCGCTTGCTTGTCCCACCGGTACACCTCGTCCAGATGCAGGATAGCCACGGGATCGCCGCCGGCCTCGTGCACGGCCTCGTGCACCAAGCAGTAGTCGTCGCCGGCCGACAGACCCTCGTCGCTCGCGGCATCCAGCAGGATCGGGATGGTCCACGCGACGCCGCTGGTCAAGCAGTTGCTCTCGCAGATGCTCTTGAGGTCCGCTTCCGAGACGAAGCCCTCGATCGGACTGAACACGCCGCGCGCGATGTTCTGCACGTCCCGCGCCGTGTCGTAGTCGACGGAGATCTTCTTCAGCGACTCCGCCTGCTGCAGTGCGCTCTCAAGAGCCTGACCCTCAAGCACGCGATTGGTCAGTTGCCCGCCATGTGGTGCGATCATCAATGGGTCTCCCATCAGGACGCCCTTGGGCGCCAGGGATTATGTGAACGTGCGCGGCCGATCCCGTCGCCATCCTGCAAGACGCGGCTACAAGTATCCGAGGGACCTCAACCTGTCCTTGACGACCTCCAGATCCGCGTCGCTGTACGGCGCTTCCTTCTCCCCCTGCGCATGGGTGGAGACGATGTCGCGCAGCACGTGGACCACGAAGTCGGTCACGGAGTCGTAGCCGGCCCCGTCAATGGCCGCCCCGAGCTTCTCATAGAGGGGCCGGGGGATTTTGATCGTGACTTTGTCACCGGCCAGGGAACGCTTCACCATAGCGATACACTCCTATAACACTCTCAGCAGAGTGTAATCAGAGTGATGATGGGAGTCAAGGGGATGGAGGGCGCGCGGGGTCACGGCACCGCGCCGGTGAGTTGGGTGACCGGGAAACCACCGTTCTTGGGCGTCAGGGAGGGCTTCACGGGCACCAATCTGCAGCTCGTACCTCTCGCGGATGGCTCAGGGTACGTCGGGATGTGTTCGCTGAACACGGGGCAGGGCAAGATCGTGACTGGCAGCTACGGGGCAGGGAACAACGCGACCTTCAGGTTGGTCCTCGATATGACCGGCGCAGCTCAGAACCAGGTGCCGAGCAACGATCGCCCATCGTTCTACATCTGGTTCGGAGGCTTCACGATCACACGCCTGTGAGTACCGGCACAATCGGTTGAGTGGTTCTCCTTCCGGCGGGTCACGGTGTCGCTTCCGCTGTCGTTGAGGGCCGCACGATCTCGTAGGCGATCGCGGGTAGGACGCCCAGAGGCACGCGCTGGGGTCGCGTCATCGATTCTCCGCCCGTAGCGTTGCCCTCAAGATCGATCGTCGCCTCGACGATGATGTGGGCGGAGTCACCCGCGAGCGCGGTATTGGCGTCGGCCTTCAGCGTGAGGATCAAGCCCTCGGGCGCCACGACCGCGCCCTCGAGTGTGACTCCCCGGGCCGCAGCGATGAGGTGGAACTGAACCGCCTCAAGAGCTGACCGACGCTGATCCGCCAGCACGCGGGGGGCCTTGACCGCCACCTCAGCCGTTCCGCCGAGGGGGATCTGAACGGGAGCGGCGTCGGCGAGCTCAATGCCCTGCACCAGAGGGCGCCAGGCTGCCGGGACGGGACGAGGCCCCGTGACCGCGACCATGAGTTCCTGCTGCGGCACCAGATGCCGCCACAGGAAGGCCTGCATCATGTCCTCGGCGGGCACGCCTGGCCGGACGACTGCCGTGCCATCGATTTCGGCGCGGCCCTCCAGTTCCAGCCGGAAGACCTGCCGCTTCGCACCCCGGGGTGCGGTGAGCCGGGCCGAAGCGGAGTCCTTGTCGGTGGGGATCCGCACAGCGCCAAGGGTGAAGCCCTCCGGCGCGCCCTTCAGCGCAATGTCGATATCCCCGTCGAAGCCATCCTTCCG
>JALGSS010001078.1 GCA_029821745.1 Candidatus Zipacnadia bacterium | reverse complement strand
TGGCGGTCCATCCACTCACCGAACTCGCCCAGGATCTTGCCCACGACCTCATACCCGTCCATCACGATGGCCGTGCAGACCTGGACCGTGGTGGCTCCCGCGAGAATGTATTTGGCGACGTCCGAGCCCCTGGTAACACCCCCGCTGGCAGCAATCGGGATCGAGAGCCCTGGGTAGACCTCGGAGATCCAGCGCAGGACGTAGTGGATCGAGTACGGACCGCCATGTCCGGCGTAGCCGCCGTGCATGACAGGCTCTTCGCGGTCGATGTCGATATCTAGCCCGGTGAAGCGATTAAACATGACCACGCCGTCTGCTCCGGCGTCGGCCAATCCGCGTGCGACAGCCCCCGGATTGTCGAGCTGCCCGGTCACTTTCGGAATGATCGGCGTATTGGGCGCGCCCTGCTTGGCCGCTCGCACTGCATCGATCATGGTGTCGAGCATGGCGCAATGGGCCATGATATGAGTGCCGTGCGGACAGGACACGTTGAGCTCGATGGCCTTCGCGCCGGCCTGCTCGGATACCTGAGCGCCCTCCTCCCACCGCTCGGCGGTGTTGCAGTTGATGCTGGAGAAGATCTGCATGTCACACGCATCGACGGCCGTGCGAATCTGCTCGCCGAACTCGTCCAACCCGTGGACATTTGCCTGCTCGAAGGAGTACAGGGAGAAGGTCTTGTCTCTCCCGAGCTGGTGGCGCAGGACCCTGAAGCGCGGCGTGGGAGAATGTCGCGCGGGCTCGTACTCGAAATAGCTCTTGATGACCCCGGCGCCGCACCCGGCGTCGTCGCAGCGCTTGAGCCGGTCGGCCGTCTCGGTGACTCCGGCGGGCGCGGCTACAAGTGTCGGCTGCATGGCTCCGACGGGACAAAGCCCGTCAGATGACTGCGAAACAGCCCGTCCTGTGTGAACGGGCTGCGGGTCGGCAAGTTACGTGGGCGAGCGTGGAGCGTCGCGGAACTACAACTGCTTCCGCCAATCCTCAAGTGCGACCACCAGCGATTCGTCCAGCCACTTGGCGAACCTGAGCTTCACGCTCTCCTCGGCGTCGAGGTAATTGAACTGGAAAACCTCTCGGCACGCCACTTTCACGTCGGTCGTCTCTTGGCCTTCCTCGCCTGTCTGCTCCTTCCGGAACGTCAGCACACTGCACGCCAACACGCCCCGGAACTCCCTGCCAAGACTATGGAAGGACACGAGCACTTCTGTCTGGGGTTCGTCGGCCTCGCGGAGAATGAGGCGCACCCAACTGTGATGGGTCCGCAGGTCGGCGAAATAGTCAAGCTGTCGGGCGGCCTGGATGACCTGCCACCGGAACCAGTAGCGGAATTCACCTTCGTCGGGACAATCGCTCACGAGGGCATTGAAGGAGGGCGAGACGCTGGTGATGGCCTCCACGAGTTCCTCACGCAGGCTCTCCATCCGCTCGCCGGCGATGCCCTGCAGGGCCTCCCCGAGGTGAAACACTCCCCGCAGCTTCTCTATCTGCTCCTCTCGCTTCTCTTTGATCTTCGCGGCGGCGGCGGAGATCACGTCCTGCAGCCGCGCTTCCGTCGCCACCTCCTCCGAGAGCCTGAGGGCCTGCAGAAAAGCGCGCTTCTCAATACTCACGAACAGCGCCACGAGGTCAGAGAGGCTACCCCGATCGGCCGCCTCGAGCGCCCGGATGTACTCATCCCGGTCATCTCGTTTCACTACGAGAGGGAGCTGGTGCGCTCTCAGAAACACCACCGTCGCCAGACACCGAGCCACGCGGCCGTTCCCATCCTGGAAAGGGTGTATCTGCGAGAAGCGATGGTGGAGCCAAGCCGCCTCGACCTCCGGCGGTACCTTTGCTTCCTGGTGCGCCAGGTGCATCTCAATCAACTTGTCCATCTCGGAGTCCACCTGCTCCGGTGGGCAGTACTCATGCACCGATCCGTCCGTCGGCGTCGGGTTATTAGGCCACTGCTTCCAGTCCCCTCGCCGCAACGGGACCTGGACCATGCGGCCCTCGCTGTTCGCCGCCTGGGCTGTCTCCTGGTGCGTTGTCAGCACCTGGTGCAGTTCTTTCACGTAGGAAGTCGACAGCGGACGCCGACTCGCCACGAAATCGAAAAGCCCATCGACGGCCTGGTGGTGATCCTCAATGATCGCCACCACGACCTCCGCGGGCCGGTCAGTCGTCCCGTGCTCAATGAGGCTGGCGTCTATCCCTTGCTCGATCAGCAACTGAGTGGTGCCCCGGTGAGGGTCGCCGCGGTCCATGTCGTAGAGGCGCTCAATGATGCCTGTCTCAATAGCCCACTCGCGCCGTAGCCGTTCGTTGAACTCCCGGACGGCTGTGGCCTGCAAGTCCTTGAGCGTCAGGACCTGCTCGCGCCAGACCCCGGCCAGCGCACGCAACTCGTCGCTCACGATCTCCTGCCAGTCCTCGGGCAGGTCCTCGATTGGGCGCCACTTGTATCCCTGGTCGGTCATTGTCGCCAACCATCCTCCCCTACGTCCTATCGTACGCCTCCATGGCCTCGTCGGAGACCTCGAAGTTGGAGTAGACCTGCTGGACATCGTCATGGTCGTTGAGCTCCTCGAGGAGCCCCAGGAGCTTCGCGGCCTGGTTATCC
>JALGSS010001077.1 GCA_029821745.1 Candidatus Zipacnadia bacterium | reverse complement strand
ACTGAGAATGCGGATGAGAATGGTGAGTCCGGCTGCGGCGCAGATGGCCGGCGTCTCCCCCAACTCAAGACGCCACAGGGCCCAGAACAACAGCGCCCCGGCGATGCTGGCCGAGGCGTAGACCTCTTCGCGCAGCACGATCGGCACATCGCGGGCGAGGACATCGCGCAGGATGCCCCCGCCGACACCGGTCAAGCAGGCCATTGTGACGATGCCCACCACTCCCGCTTCGGCCTGGGCAGCCTTGAGCGCTCCGATCGCCGTGAACGGTACAGGAGGAACACGGCGACAGCAATGACCACTGAGAGCAGGACGTATGTGCGGTCCTGCAGCCAGAAGATCGGCGCACCCAAGAGGGCGTCGCGGATCGTGCCGCCCCCGATGGCCGTCACCAGGGCGAGCACGGCCACCCCGAAGATGTCCATGTGCTTCCGGATGCCCTTGAGTGCCCCCGAGACAGCGAAGGCGGCGGTCCCCAGGTAATCCAGGATCAGTAGCAGCAGCATCAGATCGGGACGGCGGCTTCACCGTGCGCGCCTGCAAACCGGTCAGTAGCGACCTGCAAAAGTCCGCATCATGGGTCGTGTTGGGCAACTCAGGCCGCTAGCTGCGGGGTAGAGAGACCCGTGCCGGGTCTCAATGACCGGGGCTCCGCAGTTTCTCGGGCCATTCCGTGGGGCCCCGCCGATTGTGCGGCATCGGCACCCCACGGCTAGCCACGCTCCCCAACACAACCGGGGTGCAGGGGCGGTGCCCCTGCGTTGTTGTGACACGGCGGTGTGCAGTTGACCGCTAGCGCAAGCGCTCGATGAGAGCCGTCCACTCCTCGTCGGTGAAAGTCGTTGGCAGGTCGATCTTGCATCCCTCGTACACGGATTTCTGTGCGCCGTGCAAGGCGTCGACGACATGGCCATGCAGCTCGAGACGGTTCAGGTGCGGCTCTCCGCCGTCGAGCCAGTCCGCCACAGCCTGGGTGAAGTCGCGCTGGCCGGTCTCCTCCTGGGTGTCCCAACTGCTCTCGCCGCCGATCGGCTCGGTCATGCCTTCGGACAGGTACCAGTAGCCCTTGTTCTGGGTCAGGTACAGGCGGCCCTTGGAGCCGAGGAAATCGAAATGCTGGTGCATCCAGAAGGACTCCTCCCCCGGCGTCCCGAGGGCATCGGGCGAGCAGTCGAACAGGGCGCGAACGCCACCGGGGAACCAGTACTGGGCCATGATGCTCTCGGGCGCGCGATGGGTCAACTGGTAGCTCTCGTCCGAGATCGTGTGCGCCGCGGCCCAGACGCCTTCCGGCTGCGCCTCGCCGAGGAAGAACATCAGCAGGTCCATCATGTGCGGGCCCATGCCCATCATGTTGCCCTTGGCGCTCGCCCGGACGAAGTATAGCTCACCGATCTTGTTCGCGACGATGTCGCGAATCGTGCCGTCGCGGAACTGAGGGTAGTACCGGCGCTGGGCGTTGACGATGATCTTGATCCCGTACTCGTCCTGCACGCGCCTGAGCCCCACAAGGTCCGAGGGCTTCACGGCGACGGGCTTCTCGATGACGATGGCCTTGACCCCGGCCTTCGCGGCAATCTCCGCCTCCCATATCCTGTGCGTGGGCATCGTCACCGCGTGGACGATGTCCGGCTGCTCCTGGGCGAGGGCCGCCTCGTAGTCGTCGTAGCTCGCGGGTACGTTGAACTGCTCCTGGAACTTGTCGCGGCGCTCTTTGACCTGGTCGCAGACGGCGACCATCTTCATGTTCTCCAGATCAGGATAGGCTTGGATATGAGCGATACCCCGACCGCCACACCCAAGGAGAATCGACCGATAGACGGACATGCGCGGATCATTCCTTCGACGACGATGAGTGCCTGCGTGCGGCTTCGTCCGGAGCTTCGACGCCGTGGGCCTGGCTTCCTTCCCGGCGGCTATACAACTATACAAGAGGCACGGAAAAAGGCGGGGGACTCGTCGCCACGTGTCCGCCCGCCTCTTGGTTCGTCTTGGTCAACTGGTGCGGCGTCTCGGGCAAACGCCCAGAGGCCTCCCCGCGGCACCGAGTGAGTCCGCGCCTGCTGTGACACGGACCGCACGGGGGGGTATTGAAGAACTGATAGCGCATGGCCGTGGGGTGTGAGACGCCTTGCACGGGGCCCCGTCGCACACGACGCGACACCCCGTGCCCATGATTGCCTTTTCTCAACACAATCGGGGCCTGGCTTCCTTCCCGGCGGCTATACAAGAGGCACGGAAAAAGGCGGGGGACTCGTCGCCACGTGTCCGCCCGCCTCTTGGCTGGTCCGGCTCAGAGATTCGGTTGAGCGCATCCGTGGGGCCCCGTCGATTGTGCGACATCGACACCCCACGGCTATCTCGCCTTTCTCAACACGACACAGATCGCGCTCCCTACCCCTACTAGCCTGCTAATCCTCCAGACGGATCCGTATGG
>JALGSS010000129.1 GCA_029821745.1 Candidatus Zipacnadia bacterium | reverse complement strand
CGAGTCGAACTGATACCAGGCCAGCAATCCGTCATCAGCCGCCAAACCAGTCGTGACGACCAGGCCTATCGTCAGCACACACACAGCGAGGGTTCTCATGAGGGCCTCCATGGAT
This sequence comes from Candidatus Zipacnadia bacterium, assembly GCA_029821745.1. Lineage (GTDB taxonomy): Bacteria > Armatimonadota > Zipacnadia > Zipacnadales > JABUFB01 > JALGSS01. Next base: position 9,441 of record JALGSS010000129.1, on the reverse strand, counting down.
TCGGGGATAGTCTACAGATCGTTTCCGCGTTGGCACTCGCATTCCTGCCTGCACGTGAGGTGGGTGCCTGTCGACGATGTCTCCCGGACGCACCAACGAGGTCAAACCCGTCGCTTGGACGAACCATGGTAAACGAACGGAGGCAACCCGTGGATCGTCGCTCAGACCGGAATCTGATGAGTGCTGACAGTGTTTGCGAGGCATTGGGACTGCCGGAGATTCCCGCAATCTGGCGGGAGACGTGGCCCCAATCCGAGGCATCGTTCCGCTCCGACGGTGACTCCTTCCTCGACCCCGACTGGGCCGCGCAAACCTGCGAGACCCTACGCATGAGCGATGAGGTGGCGCAGGTTCTCTTCGAGACCGCCGCAGAGATTGCCCGCAGCCCGGCACTGAAGCGTCTGGCGTGGCACTGTCACTGGCTGGTGTGCCTCTCGGGGCTCGACACGCGGGTCAATGAATGGCCTGCGCTACCTGAGGATGGCCCGCTCGCGGTGGCGATGCTCTATGCCGCCGTGTGTCTCGCCGGCGTGCCGCATATGCAGAGGCTGCACGAGGCCCGGGGGATCGATCCGGAGATCGGGATCCGGACCATGGCCGACCTGGAGATATGGGCGCAGGAGAACAAACGCCGTCAGGGAACGTGGGGCTTCCGACATTTCTCCTGGCTGGTTCATCGACTCCAAGGCCGCCTGTTCTGGCTGGGTCGCCTCCAGTACTTGCCCGGCCGGTACAATGACCACTTGCGCTTCTATCGCCGAGAGTCGACCGGCGAAGTCGTCGGGCTTGCTGAGGGCGGACTGCTGTTCCGCGAGGACGGGCAGTTCGCGGACGCCGACCACGGTATTGAGCGGGGCGGCCTGTGGCTGTCCGATCTCGCCATCGCGGCGGACACGATCCGCGGCAACCCCGTGGCTCCCGAGGGGCGCGTGTTGCGCCAGGAACTAACGTTGGATCGGTCCGAGTGGCACGAGATCCTCCGCCATGGGGACCCCGTGATGACGGTACACATCCCTGCCACGGGCAGGATGGACCCCGCTGCCTGCGGCGAGTCCTTCCGTGAGGCGGTCGAGTTCTTCCGGCGCCACTTCCCCGATGTCCCCTACCGGGCGTTCACGTGCCACTCATGGCTGCTTGATCCACAGTTCGAGGTGATGACGCCGCCTCCGGCGAACATCGTGTCCTTCCTGCGCAACTGGTACCTGCACCCGGTGCCGGGGGCATCGGATGGCCAGACCTGGGAGCGGGTCTTCGATGTCTTCGACGGCGCCAGGCCGGCGCTCGACGATGCCCCGCAGGACACATCGCTGCAGCGGGCGGCCATCGCATTCATGAAGTCCACAGGGCCCTGCCGCAGCGGCGGCAGCGTCCTGTTTCCCGAAGACCTTGACTGGGGCAACGAGGTGTACCGAACACGCTGCAGGGCCACCGGCTTGCCGAAGGGCTGATGCAGCGCCATCAGCGGGGTCACGGGAGCGGGAAGAGGGTGCCCCCGAGGGCGTCGCCAACCGATCTGCCTGCCACATTCACCAGGGATGCCTCCGCCCGGACTTTGCCTGAAGTGCGGACCGCAATGCTCTTGCGTTGCCCGGGCTTCAGCGGCAGGACGAAGGTGCGCGTCTGTCCGTCGCTTGTCACGCGCAGGGCCAGGCTGTAGCGCTCACGATCGCCGGGGGTCACATTGATCCTGATCGGCATCTCAATCGCGTCGTCGGGCGACACGAAGCCAACGGGCGCCGTGCCGGTCAATGGAGCCGGGATCTGAGTCATGACGGTCATCTCCTGCAGCGGCTCTCCTGCGATGCCCCAGGCCAAGGGTATACTGCGGCTGCCCGGTTTGAACAGCTTGATCGGCAGCGACACGGCCACGGTCTTCGCGGGCGGCAGCAGAATCTGGCGAGATGCTCGCCGTCCGGCCCGGATCTCGGCTGTCAGCGGAGCATCAGTCGCGTTACGGAGCCCTACCTGCACGCGTTGCCGCCCCCAGAGGGACGGAAGCTGCAGGTCGGTTAGCATGACTCGGCCCTGCTGAAGCAGGCCCACCCCGAAGCGCTGCGGCACGTGGAACCCGCCGAATGTGCATGACCATGCCGTGTGCGCGTTCTTCTCCCCTCCGGCGAACCGATTCCGGCAGAAGTTGAGGGCCATGACGGATGATCGGCCCACCCCGGCACCCTCGAGATCAACCCACGGAATCGCCATCTCCACGGACCAGCCGTTGTCGCGCTTCCCGACCGCCACCTCAATGTTCGGGTCCCACGCGGGATTCTGCTGGGCCTCGTCGTAGACCGATCCGTTCGTATTCACGATGATGTGAGCATATGTGCTCCGTTGTGCTCCCGCGAGGAAGAACTCGATTCCATCGTCCAGCCAGACCATCGGGGTGTCGTGGCCCTGTTGCTTCGCCACTAGCTTGTCCATCAGAGCTTCCGCGCAATCAAAGGCCACGTAGACCGCCTCGTCATCGCAGACGATGCGACCTTCGGTGGGTGCGACTGCCGGCAGACCTTTGCCGCCGCCGCGGAAGGCGCCGGCAACGGCGCCTTCCTTCCAGCAGTCGTCATCCAGCCGGCCGTCGATTTCCGGCGGCTTCTGCGTGGTCACGATCGGCATCACGGGCGGTGTGTCGGTGGCGGCCTGATCGGCCTCGAGAACGCTGACATCCAGAGAGAAAGACGTCTGGCGGCTCTGTGACGTCTTGCGGGGCTTCCCGTCAATGGCCGCCTGCAGGTCGAGGATCAACTCGGCCACGGACCGACGCACTTGCTGCATCCGCCGAGTCTCGAAAGCCACGCCACCCATCGGGTTCGCCCATGGCATGCCGTCGACCAGTTCCGTCATTGATTCCTCGGCTGCGGCACCGGCATCGCGGACGGCAGCCTTGTCGCTCTTCGCGGCCTCATCGATCAGGCTCTTCAGAGTCGTGAGGTAGCCGTAGTCGTCCACGCCTTCGCGCATTGATTCCCAGGCGATGGTCGGGATCGCGCCCTGATAGGTGCTCCAGTCGTCGGGCTTCAGGAAATGCGGGTAGGCCGTCACTTGCTCCTTGGGCTCAGCACTGTTCACGCGCGAGCCATCGAAGTCGTTGAAGACGTCCTCATGGGGCCGGCAGAAAGTCCACGCTACCGATGCCCGCGCCCCGGTCTTCCAGAAGAGGAAGCCTGCTCCGTAGCGATTGTGGAACATGTACCCTTCCTGAGGGAACGGGTTCACGTATGAGCCTGTGCCGTACCACCAGAATTCCGCGCCGGTTCTCTCACAGGCTTCCCGGGCCGCGCGGGCGGTGCGCTCGGAGCTCACGAGCCCCACCACGAAGCAGGGGGCGGTCAGGAATTCCGACGCCTTGTCCAGGAAGGAGATGTTGTAGAACGTGGCGTATGTTTCGGCGCCCCCACGCCTCCAGGCCTGGTAGTCCTGGATGGCATACGTGTTATCGCCTCTGGGCTCGTCCACGCCGTAGAAGTACCAGCGGGCGCCTGTATCTGCCGTCGCCTCAACAGCCGCGCGGCCGACTGCCTCCACCCCATCCTTGATTGCCTGGGGCCACGTGTCCTTGCGCAGATCACAGTCCACGCCGAGAGCAGCGCGTACTCGTTCAGGCATGCCACCCAGGGAGCACACGTGCGGCCCTTCGAGGCCCGCCTTGGCACACAGCGCGGTGAGTTCCCGGAAGCGCGTCGCGTCGAACTTGGCTTTGCCCGAGGCGATCTCCGACAAGTCCAGACTCCCCAGAGGCATCTCGACGAGCCCGTTCACGCCGTGGCGGGCGAAATCTCGCAGTTCCGCCTCTACTTGCTTGGTGCTCATGTTCCGCCACCGCGCCTGATCGCAGTACAGCAGCCAGGAGCGATCAGCGGGCTTCTGGAGCGTGAAAGGCAGCACCTCAATCTGCAGTGGGAGCCTCAATTCAGGTCGCCCTTCTCCTGCCACGATCACAGCGCCGTCGTACAGACCCGGCTTCGCGTCGGACTCAGTGGTCAAGGTCAGCCAGAAGGCCGCAGTCTCGTTGGCGGCGAGATCAAAGGCCTGCTCCGCCAGCACCCCTCGCTTCGCCGGGACGGTCCTCTTCCCGTCCGCACACGGCAGCAGCAGTTCCGGCGTGATATACCATTGCCGCGAGCGCCACCCGGTCCGCTGGGGCCAGAAATGCTCGTGGCGCACGTCCACCGTCACCGGGGCTTCTCCTGTGTCCACCCGCACCGAGAGACCGTTGATCTCCGCCAGGGAGTAAACGCCGAAGGTCACCGGCTCATCCTCGCCCGGGGTGAGGAAGGAGAACAGGCTCGTGATATGCTCCCGATCCCGCGGGATCCGGTCGGGCTTGTAGTCGCCCGGGTCCGGGGTCACGTAAGCCATCATGCCCGCAGCTTCCTCCGCTTTGCTCGCAGCGGGGGCCTCCCAGTCCTGTGGCGGCCGCGCCGCCTTTGTGAAGGGATTGCCGGGGTCGATCGTGTCATACGTCACGCCCCCGATGGTAACAGGCGCGGCTTCTTGAGCCAGGCAAGGCGTCATCCCCACGGTCAGGGCCGCGCCGATCAGCAGCAACAGGGTTCTCATTGGGCCACCATCCTTCGTCTATTTGTCAGGCGCACATTCTCCGCAAGACTCGTCTCGGTCTTCTCCGCTCGCCGACGTGCCGCATCTGAGGATACTCCGGGCGAACGGTCTCACTTGATGTAGGGAAGCACGGCATCAGCCACGGCCTTGGCCAGGACGTCGTAGCCCTGCCCATTGTAGTGATAGCCGTCTTCGGAGCGCAGTTCCGGCTTACCGACCACAACCTGATACAGATCGCTCGTGGGAATTTCCTGCGCCTTCATGATCTCAGCGGCGAGGGCATTGCGGGCCGTCACCTTCTCGTTGTTCTCCGCGAGCACATCGACATGGTCACGCTCGGTAATCGGGGTGGATGACGCCCAGATCAGCGGGGCGCCGCCCCCGAGCTTCTGCAGCAACCTCACATACTCTCCCAGCGCCGCCGCGTACGCAGGGCCTTCGAGGTGGAAGCCGTGGAGGCCGTTGTTGAAGTGGATCGCTGCGTAGTCGTACTCCTCAAGCATGATCGCGGTTTCCTTCAGGAGTACCGGGTCATTGATGCTCCGCGACGTGCCCAGCCGGTCCACGTGCGCTTTCCCAGCCAGAAGCTTCGTGACCTTGGGGCTGTAGCCACAGGAGATGGAGTCGCCGATCAGAAGCACGCGTGGCAGCGAGTCATCATTGGCGCAATCCCACCAGATATTCGACCACTCATACTTCTCTCTCAGGACAGACTCGTCCACGCGATCATCTCCCTGGGTGTCGGGGTCGGCAGCCACCGGCCCCGCGAGTAGGGCAGCCAAGACGATCGAGGTGAGACATAGCAATATCCCTCCGAGGCGGCTACTGCAGCGCAGTTTGTGCATTGGCGTCACCACTCCTGGAGTGCGGTTGCTGCTGAGGTGGCAGCGGCGTCCCGACATGTGCAGCGTTGCCCGCGAGATGAGACTTTCCACGCGTTGTTGACCCTGACCTCCACGCCCGGCCCATGGATCTTCCCCGCAGGTCCTGATACTCCGCCGGCGAAACCACACAGGACAGGTTTCCGCACCCGTCTGTTCGTCTCTCAGCCCCACCATCTCAGGAGTCCCGCGAGGGTTCGGCCATGGAGCGTCTGTTCCCTGAAGACGTGCTGTCGAAGCGGGAGCGCGTCGAGCGTGCGCTGGCTCACAAGCCCGTGGACCGCGTTCCCCTGCATGAGCAGCTCAGCTTCAACCCGGGCGTGATAGCCGACTGGACCGGGAAAACGGTCGCCGGCTTCGAGTACGCCCTGGAGGACATCTGCGCGGTCATCCGCCAGACTATGGACACCTGCTTCCCTCCGGTCGCCCCCCGAGGCACCGAGCGTGTCACCTCTCCGGACGGCTTCGTCTACCAGCATGACAACTGGACCACCTGGCGCGTCAGCAAGCCCTTCGGCGATGTCCCGGGAGCGCGCCAATGGCTCCTGCGCACAATCGACGCCTGGCGTACGGAGCCCTTTGATGCCGATCATGCACGTGACACGTATCGGCGCGAGATGCTCGACCTGCAGGCCATGATCGGCGAGACGGTGATCATCAACTACAGCCACACCCACTTCTGCACGGCCTATGACACCATGGGGCTGGAGCTGTTCGTCTACTTCATGGAGGATCATCCCCGGGATTTCGCGGACTTCATGCAGGTGGCCGTCGCACGGGAGCTGCGCAGAATCCACGCGGTGGCGGACCCGCAGTTGTCCCCGGTGATTCTCATCGCTGAGGATTTCGCCACCAAACAGGGACCGATCTTCTCGCCCTCGTTCCTCGCCGAGTACCATTTTCCCCACGTGCAGGCCATCACGGACGCCTGGCACGATCATGGCGTCTGCGTCCTGTACCACAGCGACGGGAACTACAAGAAGGTCATCCCTGAGTTGATTGAGTGCGGCGTGGACGGCTTCTACTGCCTCGAGCCCAGCGTCGGGATGGACATCGTCGAGCTGAAGAACACCTGGCCCGATATGGTGTGGGCGGGCGGAGTCGATGGCGTCGACCTGATGGAGCGCAGCGGCCCCGAGCAGGTACGGGCAGAGGTGCGCCGACAGATTCTCGAGACTGACGCCCTCCAGACCGGGGGGATGCTGGTGGCTTCGTCCAGCGAGATCAACCCGCCGATTCGCCCGGAGAATTTCAGAGCGATGGTCGAGGCAGTCGGGTCGTTACGGAACCCGCAATTTGGGTTGTTTTGAAGGAGGGCAAGATAGCCGTGGGGTGCCGATGTCGCACAATCGGCGGGGCCCCACGCGTGCTCGCAATTCGGTTACACAGCCCTGCGGGGTCCCGGTCATAGAGACCGGGTACCGATCTCGGTACGCCGCAGCTACCCAAGTGAGTGCTTCAACACAACTTCTGTGGCAGGTCACATCTGAGCCCGCGCTGCCGGGCCTCTCCCTCAGACCTCGCCCAAGGGGATATGTACGTTGAAGGAGCGCCGGCGGTCGCCCCCGATGTCCGGATCGCACGCGCAGAAGAGCACCGTGGGCCGCCCGTCCTCGAGGTAGAGCTGCGGGCGCTCGAGGTTGCGCACGCACTGGACCTCCCCATCCTCCCAGAGAATCTCCCGCCGCACGGCAATCGGCTGCGCGGCCGGCTTCCAGTCGATCCCGTCGGGAGATTCGAAGAGCGCCAGGATATCCCTTTCGCCTCCCGTGAAATAGCCCTGGAAGTCCTTGATCAGGGCCCAGTAGCGCCCTGCCTGGAACCACATGAAGGGATCCTCCACCGCCCAGTCGTTCTCCGGGTTGCGAACCACAGGCTCCGGGTGTTTCGTGAAGGGCCCCAGGGGACTATCCGCGACGGCCGCGCCGGAGAGCACCGCGCCGCCCTTGGGCATGGGGCCCGCGCCGACACCCTTGTAGAGCATGCGGATGCGGCCGTCCGGTCCCGGGCAGCAGGATGGATTGCTGGTCATCAGGCAGTCCCACGTGCCGGGCGTGACATCCAGCACCGGCCTATCAAAGCGCTCCCACGGGCCTGCCGGGTGGTCTGCAACCGCCACGCCGACGCGCTGGTTGTTGCGGTGGTCCCAGAACTCACCATTACCCCGGTTCCCCATGTAGTACAGGTAGAATCTGCTCCCCACCTCGATGACCGTGGGATTGTGGGTGACGTCGGCATCCCACGCATCACCGCCGGCGCCGGCAAGCGCGACGCCCTGGAATGTGTAGGGCCCCAGTGGATCGCGCGCCGTCGCGTGGGCGATCTCGGAGTGGGTCACCCACGCATTGTGCCCAAGTTCCAGGGGCCACCGGGAAAACAGCAAGTGGCAGACACCATCCCGGGTGCGCACCATGCTCCCGCCCCACACATACCAGTCGTCCATCGCGAAGCTGCTTCTGCGCGGCACCGGCTTCAACAGTCCTGCGAAATCCATGGGGATCCCTCTTTTTGCGTCCTGGGACCCAGAGTCGCGCCCTTGGGGCCCCAGGGCAGCTTTCTCAGTCAAAGACAAGCCGGCCAAAGCCATGCAGCCGCGTGGCATGGGACCGCAGGGCGGTTGTGTTGAGAAACCAATGGCGCATGGCCCCACGGCGCCTCTGAGACGCCCTGCACGGGGCCCCGTCGCACACGACGCGACACCCCGTGCCCATGATTGCCTTTTCCAACACAACCGGGCACCCGAGTGTCACCCTCGCCACCGGCATCCGGCGTCCACGCGGCTTGAACCGTTTCCCGCGCAACGACCAATGCACCTCCGGCGCAGGATGGTCCCGGTGCCCTGCGGGCTGGTGCATATCTCGACCAGACCTGACCGTGTGCCGGAGGACAAGGAGGGCTTCGAGTGGAAGTGGCGGCGAATGGCCTGTGATCCCAAACGCGCCCTACATATCAGGGAGACTCCCGACCATGATCAGGACCCTCGCCGCGATGACCGCCATCTTCATTCTGGCGCTTTCGGTGCCCGCAATAGCGCTGGAACTCCACGTCTCGCCTCAGGGCGATGACGCCGGTTCGGGCGCCGCTGAGGCACCCTTCCGGACTCTCGAACGCGCTCGGGACGAAGTCCGGGCACGGAAAGTGGACGCACAGGCGAATGGCGCGACGGTCTGGCTCCATGAGGGAACGTATACGCTCGCGAGCGCCCTCGAACTCGCCGCGCAGGACTCCGGCACCCCCGACGCGCCTGTTGTGTATCGGGCACGCGAGGGTGAGGACGTGTGGCTGTCCGGTGGCGAGCGTCTGGATCTCTCGCAGTTCACCCCAACCACAGACGAGGCGGTCCTCGACCGCCTCGCTCCGGACGCCCGCGGGAACGTGCTTCAACTGTCCCTGGCGGATGCGGGAATCACCGAATGGCCCGGCCCGTGGGAAGATCACTGGTGGGACATGCGGCGCACCCAGACGTCCTTGCTGGAGTTGTTCGCCGACGGGAAGCGCCTGCCGTTGGCACGATGGCCCAACGAGGGTTACGCACGCTTCGGCAAGATCGTCGAGGCGGCCACCGACGAGGGGAAGCTCCCCGAGTTCGAGTACACCGACCCCCAGCCCGACCGCTGGAACGTAGATGAGGGCGTCTGGCTGTACGGCTATTGGCGGCGGGCGTACCGGGCGGAGTTCGTGAAGGTGAAGGAGATCGACCATGCGCGTCATACCATCCAACTCGCGTCGCGGAACAGCCTCGGGGGCCTGGAAGATGGTGGCGCGTGCCGGTACATGGCCTTGAACCTGCTGGAAGAATTGGACACCCCGGGGGAATGGTATCTGGACAGGAAGAAGGGCGTCCTGTACCTGTGGCCGCCCGACGATCTGCGCGGCGACAGCGTGACCATGTCCGTCGCCACGCCCGCGCTGATCCACTGCGTCGACGCCTCGCACGTGGAGTTCAGGAATCTGGGCATTGAGTATTCGCGGCAAGACGGAGTCCGCGTGGAGGGCGGGCGCG
>JALGSS010000128.1 GCA_029821745.1 Candidatus Zipacnadia bacterium | reverse complement strand
GCGTCGCTTGGGATGTCGTACTTGGCCCGCACTTCCGCAGGCGCGCTTTGGGCAATAGTGGCGGGGTTGAACTTGCCATCGGCATCCACGCCTTGTCCGCTGCCCTTGAGCAGGACCTTGATCTTCCCCGCGGGGCACAGGCCGAGCTCGAGGGCCATGTCTCGGATGGAGTGGCTGACGCTCAGGGTCTCGTGGGACAAGCCGCTGGCGACCTTCTCGCTCCAGGTCAGAAGGGTGCGTTTGGGGCCTGTGGCGGTGGCCAGGGGCAGTCCTCGCATGTGGTAGATGCGTACCGGAACGCGCGCCAGCCACGCGGCGATAGTCCCGAGCAGCCCCCCCTTAGGCGTGTGGGCATGGACGATATGGGGCCGGATTCGGCGCAAGTGGCGCACAATCTGCCACAGCGCGCCGAGGTCCTTGAGGGGAGTGATGCGCCGGGGCATTTCCACGGCATAGACAGGCACGTGTTCCTGCTCGCCGAAGCTGTCCAGCCGCTCGCCCGGGGAGGAGATGGCGTGCATCTCGACGTCCCGTTGCCGGGCATATTCGGCCTGGCCCACGAGGAAGCCGAGGGACATGGGGACGGTGGTGATGTGGACAAGCCTCACCGGCTGCTGGACTTCAGCCAAGTCTCTGTTTCCTTCCGCAGGTGCGAGTAGAGAGCCCTGCGTCGCTCGCTGAGAACGTCTTCGTGGTACTCCCGCGCTTTGGCGATGTTGCGCGCGGACATTCGCGCCATTCTCTCTGGGTCGGTGACCACTTCACGGATCTTCTCGGCAAGAGCGGTCACGTCTCCGGGAGGAATCAGTGATTCAGGCTCAAGCAGTTCGGGAATTCCCCCGACAGTCGAGCCGATGCACGGCAAGCCCCGGGCCATCGCCTCGATGAGAACCTTCGGGAGACCTTCGGTCCGCGAGGGGACAGCGAACAGGTCGGCGGCGTCCATCTCTTCCCTCACGGCCTCGGCGCTGAACAGTTGTCCCGTGAACCGCACCGCATCGGCGATTCCGAGGTGGGCGGCGCGGGCCTCAAGGCCGGCGCGGTGCTTCCCATCACCCACGACGGTGAGTTGCAGCGGCAGGTTCGCGTTGCGGGCGCAGTAGGCGACCGCGTCGATCAGGACGTCCGGGGCCTTATACATCTGCTCAAGAGTGCCGACCATCACCAACCGTCGGGCGTCTCGCACCTGGTCCACGCCTCGCGGCCCCCCGGCGAAGGCTTCTTCGAGGAGTCGGATGCTGGAGTAGCTGGTGGTGAAGGCGTCGGGGCCCGGAGGATAGCGAGCCGGCAACGCGGTGGCATTTTCATAGGCTGCTGCGCACGCATTGCCACACTGTCGGCGCACCTGCAGCGGGAACCACCAGCGGAAGAAGGGCCGGAGGGGATGCCGGACGGCCCCTGGGCTGAACACGTCATAGGGATCCCCGACGACTTCGACGCTGTAGGGTCTGCCAGGCTCAAGGAGGCGCCAGACCTGAGTGGCCAGAGGGCAGGGCAGACGTAGCGCGACGGCTTCCGATGTTGCCAGAGCAGGGCGGATGGCGGCACGCAGCCCGCGCAGAGCGACCAGGTACTGCACCGGGCCCTCGTAATAGGGCACCACGACGGGCTCCACTCCCGGACCGGACGCCTGCCTCCAGCCAGCGGGAGGCTCGTCGCAGGGCAGCGCTCGGGCGAGCAACCTCACGCCGTCAAATACCTCGAGGTAACGGGTCCAGAAGGCGTACTGCAAAGAGGCCTTGGGGGTCCACAGCACTCCGTCTTCGGTGATGGCAAGTCGGGTACTACTTGAGACGAAGACATTCATCGTAGACCTCCAGCAGCCTGCGGGCGGCCGCACTTCTCGAGAATGACTGCTCAACGCGCGCGCGCCCGGCTGCACCCAGCGCACGTGCCGCTGCCCGGTCTCTTAAGAGGACGCACAATGCGTCAGCCATCCCCTCTGTGCCGCTCACATCACGCAGGATGCCGGTTTCCCCGTCGACGACGGCCTCGGCCAGCCCCGGAATGCTCGACGCGACAACCGGCAGTCCCGCGGCACTGGCCTCGACAGCGGCACGCGGAAACCCTTCGGACAGCGACGGCATGAAGAACACATCACACTTCGTCAGCAGGGCCGGGACATCGTCGCGATTGCCCATCAGGTGAACCGAATCGTTGAGTCCCGACCGGCGAACAGATTCCTCGACAATGCATCGCAGATCTCCGTCGCCGACCAGCAGCAGGCGCGCTCCAGGCTCCCGGGCGGCGACCTGTCGGAACGCGGCGAGGATACCCTCGTGGTTCTTCTGTTGGCGGAAGCTGCCTACGTGCGCGATCACCGGGGCATCCGGCTCCCACCCCAGGGATCGCCGGAACTCCTGTCGCTCCTCTTCCGAGGCCGCCTGGGGAATTGTGACGCCGTGGTAGATGAGTCTCGAGCGCGCGGCAAAGTCGACACCGAAGGCAGCCAGCTCATCCTGGACGCCCTGTGAAATCGGGGTGACGAGATCGGATTCCCGCAGCGCGTAGCTGACGCTGTAGCGACAGTAGAGTGACCGGAGCTGCCGGAGCACCGGCAGTCTGCCCCACGTGGCGTCGGGCTGGAAGTGCATACTTCTGAAGGAGGCGATGACCGGGACGCCTTCCCGCCGGGCGATCCACGTCGGGAACCCCGCATAGACGCCCAGGTGGTTGTGGACGATATCATAGTTGCCGGCCCGCAGAATGCGAGCCAGTCGGCGACCGAACCGCGCATGGTCGGGCCGCAGCGGGCAGTGCATGACGGATGCGCCCTGAGCCTCGGCGGCAGGCGACAGCTCCCCAACATGCGCCCCCTTGCAGCAGATGTCCATCTCGCACTGCTGCCGGTCGATCTCTTCCAACATGGCAAGCAACCAGCGCTCGATGCCGCCTCTCTCCAGCCAGGTGATTAGATGCAGAACTCTCATATCAGACTACTCCCAAGTGATGTTTCCCGCCGGGATACCGCGGTGTGTTCAGTTGCTGACAACTCCGAGGGCTACTCGGAGCTTGTGACATCGGTGGCCCGCTGAGCCACGCCGGGGCGTCTCGAACGGGTCAACCGGACTGCGGCCAGATACGGCAGGTACGAGTACCAGACGAAGAAGCGGACGAGCGACGCGCTCTCGCTGCGTGCGAATACAAGGAAGAAGGAAAGGAAGCTGGCCAACATGGCGAGCCGCGCCGTCTCGCCGCCGGACTGAGCCCACATCGAGAGACGTTGGAACCAAAACCCCAGGGGAAACAGCACCAGCGGCGCTCCCAGCCATCCGAAGTTCAGGTAGGCTTCCGCGATGAACGAGTAGGCGAGTCCGCCACCAAGCTTGGCGGTGCCGGGCGAGACGGTCTCGACGAGCCACTTCGCGGCGAGTCCCCGTCGCACCGTCGGATGGACGCCCCCAAACACGTTCGGGATGGCCGTGAGCAACGCGTACAGATACCCTCGCCCCAGGTCGTAGGAGCGCGAACTGGGAACCAGCTCGAGTGTGTAGGCCACCGTCACCATGGTCCCACCCATCTCGCGCACGGCCATGGTCGTGGGGTGTTCGGCGCTGCTGTAGCTGCGGTTCAAAGCGTCCAACGTCATGCGATCGCTACCGGTGGTGCTGCGGACCACCTTGATCAAGGGGAAGACGACCGTGAGCAGGATCAGGCCTCCGGCGACAACGTAGACCCCGCGGATGCGGCCGGCGCAGCGGTGCCACAGCCACGCGAATGCCACTAGCGGCATCACAGCAAGCCGCCGGTGCCCGATGAACGCGTATACCGCCGTGTGCGCGGCGATCACGCCGATCGCCACCAGGCGTGACAAGGGTCGCTTGCGCGAGCTCGCCAGCAGGAACAAGGCTGCCGGCACTGTGAAATGACCCAAAACCGCCAGGAGGCGGCCGCCGGATTCCGCCTCCTGGTACAGCCCGAAATACCCGGCTGACAGGACGGTCGACACAGCCTGTTTGGCGAGGATGAGCGTTGGCACTGCTGACAGCAGCAGCAGCACCCAGCCCACCTGCGCGACGTCGCCGTCGGAGGTCTGGGGCTCGCCGGTGACGGCCTCTGGACTGGTCTGCGGACGCGCGCAGGCCAACAAGGCTCCCAGGTGCAGGCAGTGCAGCGACACAGTGACGAACAGCAAGGTGTCGACAAGGGTCTCAGGTGGAAAGAGCCCCCGCAGCAGCTCCGTGCCGTCGCTGTGGACTACCTCCAGAATCGCCTGACCGGCGTTGAAGAGGACGGCCGCGACCAGGAACAGCCCGTAAGGGTCCAGCAGGTGGTTCCCCACGCCCCACCAGGAGAAGAGGAGCCAGGCGACGTCCAGCGCCAGCAGAAGGCACAAGGGGCGGACGAGGTCCTCCGACGACCATCCGACAGTCGCGACCAGGAACAGAACCAGCAGCAGCAGGCACAGCAGACCGTAGTGCACGGCGGTGATAGCTTTGCGGTGCTCCACGCGATCGGTCCGGGCGGTCTGTGTGGTCTGCGTACTGCTCATAGTCAGCGTCCTGCGGCGTACAAGGCGCACAACTGCTGCATGCCCTGCGTGATGTTGAAGGGACTGCTCTCTACGGTTGCCAACGCGTCTCGCGCCGAAATCGCCGGGACGTGGCCACGGGCCTCCAGCACTGCAGCGGCCCAGTCGGTCAGGGGCTGATCGAGGGATAGCCGCCGTACGAGCGGCTCCACAACAGCCGCCTCGACCGGAACCGCATCCGAGACGATGCACGGCAGCCCCGCCGCCTGTGCCTCGACCAGCGCCAGCCCCAGCCCCTCCAGGATGGACGGGAACACGAAAACGTCCATCGCGCCCCGCAGGAGTCGCGGCACATCGTCCCTGGCGCCCGTCAAGACCATGCGATCGGCGATGCCCAACTCCTCGCCCTTGCGTTCGATCTCCCGGCGCAGCGGCCCATCGCCCACCAGCAGCAGCCAGGCATCCGGCGCAAGCTCGGCGACATGCTTGAGCACACCCAGTAGAAACGAGTGGTTCTTCGGCGTGCTGATTCGCCCCACATGCCCGATGACGAAGGCATCCGGCGGCAGGCCCAGTTCGCTGCGCACGCCGGCCGGGTCAATGTCCGCGTCGAACTCGCCGAGGTCCATGGCGCAGTAGATGGTGCGCCACCGGGGATCCCGGCCCCATCCAGACCCGTAGAGCGCCTGGCCCGCCGGTGTGCTGGCGGCCAGGCCGGCTGTCGCGTGGCGTCGAACCCAGTGCTCCATGAGACCAAGATACAGCTTGCGATGGAGACGGGCCCGGGACTGCTGCAACGACGTGTCCGAGTGGCTGTGCGCGATCCGGACCGGGATGCCAAGCCGGGCCGCCAGCCACATCACATACCCGCTGAAGTGATGAACGTGGCTGTGAACGACGTCGTACGGGCCGAACTCCTCCACGATCCGGCGGAAATTCCGGGCATACAGCGCCGGCTTCGACGGGTGCATACACGGGATGATTCGGGCCCCGAGCGAGCGAATCTCGTCGTCGTACGCACAGTGCTTTTCAGTGTGCACCACAAAGTCGATCGGGTAGCTTTCCCGGTCGATATTCCGCAAGACGGTCATCAGCCAGGCTTCGACCCCGCCCCGGTCCATGCCGCCTGTGACCTGCAGTATCCTGATCGGCGCTGTGGCGGCGCCTTCAGACCGTGTCATCCCGGATGGCCTCTATCGCAGCGCCCGCAGCGCACTTAGGTTAACAGCCAGACTCCCCACGAGTCGTGGGATGTTCCCGATGATGAGCGCCATCGCGGCGCCCTTGAGTCCGAACCGCGGCACCAGGAACAGACAGGCCAGAAACGTTGCGGCAGTCACCGAGAGATTCAGCGGCAACTGAACGGCGAAACGTCGCGTCGCCGTCATGCCATAGCCCAGGAAAGAGGCCACGTATGACACTGCCGCCGCAACCATGAGCCAACAGAACAGATCGGCGTGGGCTCCGTACTCGGGCTTGTACAGCAGTGTGAGCACGGGCTCCCCGACCGCGAACGCCACCAGCAGCCCCGTAGCGCCGACTGCTGCACCGATGCCCATCAGCTTGAGCATCAGCGATCTGAATCCGTCAGCATTGCGCGCCGCATAGAGCTTGGCCAGTCGCGGGCTCGCAGACTGGGCAAGCGCCGCGATGATCGTGCCGCCCGCGACCTGCATATACGCGAGAGCGCAGAAGATGCCCAACTCTCTCTCCCCGAGGTGCGCCTGGATGAAGTAGCGGGGAATGTTGGTGTTCAATGACCCGAGCATCATCACGAAACCAAGAGGCAACGCCATGGTGGCGATCTGAAGCAAGCCGCGCCAATCCCAATGGGGCCGGATTGCGTCCAGCCAAGTCGCCCCCGAGGAGGTCTCGGCGGCTCTCGTCGCCTCACCGCGCAGAACGCCCCCGCACCGGCGGGCATCGTATGTCATCAGGCGCAACAGCAGGGCCAGAGCCACGCCGATACTGCCCCACAGCACGCCCTTTGTCAGATAGACCCCCAGGGCCATCCCCAGTAGCGTGAGCGGGCCGCGGAGTATCATGGATTTCGCCACGATGTCCATCCGCTCGCGCTGCTGGGCCGCGCCGAACAGGATGTCGCTCAGACTCTCGAACGACTTCCCGATACCGACGGCGATGATGATCAAGGCCAAGTCCAGTCGATGCTCGGGCGAGGCCAGGCCGCTGGCGGCTGCGATCACGCACAGACCGACGGCCGTCGTGATCAGCCGCAGAGCCATGTAGCGGCCGAAGGAGTGCTCATGCTTTGCGTCCGTAACCTGCACCGCGCGCAATTGCAGGTTGAGGAACATGATGACCGGCGCGGTGACGGCAAGCCCCAGTGAATACTCGCCTACCATCTCGGGCGACCCAAGCTTGGCCAGTATGACGAGCATACCCCACTTGCACGCACCGTCCACGACGTTACCGACGAAGGTCCACGAGAAGTTCTGACGCAGGGACAGGGATCGACCCTCCCGGGTCCCATCCCCGACGTCCGGCTCGTTGGCTGTCATCAAAGGGCTGCGTCTCCAGACGACCGAGGGCGGTCAGTGCGCATTGTACGACTCGGACACCACACGCCAGACCTCAGACGAGATCATCGCCGGAACGACGGTTTGGGCTCCGGCAGCAGTCTCAGTCGACGTCTTCGGTGTAGTATTCCGCATAGTAGTGGGCCCCGTAATAGTAGGCTGCCCCGGGCCCGCGCCGGGCATTGTTGACGACGACACCTGGGATGAAGTTGCCCTCGCGAGCCAGCACATCGACAAGGCGTCTGAGGGCCGGTCGCTTGGTCGATGCGATGTCGGTCACGATGAGCACGGCATCGGCACTGCGCGCCAGTATCTGGGTGTCGGCCAGGATTGTCCCCGGCGGCGCATCGAGGATGACCAAGTCCGCTGCCTCCCGCAGTTTGGCCAGGAGTTGACGCATGGCCTCCGAGTCCAGCAGTTCCCCGGGGTTCGGCGGCACGGGGCCGCTGGAGAGTAGGGACAGGTTCTCGTACTCGGTCGGATGCAGCACCGTGCCTGGGTCGAGGTCATCCACGAGGCAGTTCGTCAGCCCGACGGTATTCTCGACGTCGAGGATTCTGTGCTGGCTTGGACGTCGGAGATCGGCGTCGACGAGTATCGTTCGCTGCCCGCCCTCCGCGCAGGCGATGGCAGTGTTGGCGGCGAGCGTGGACTTGCCCTCGCCCATCGCCGCACTAGTCATGACGAGAACCGAGATCGGGTGCTTGACGGAACTGAACCGCAGGCCCGACCGGATCATGCGGAAGGCTTCCGCAAAGGGCGACTTGCCAAGAGGAGAACTGAGAAGCATGCGCGCCTTGCGGTGCTGGCGGTAGACGACGGTGAGCACCGACAGCCCCGTCTGGTTCTCGATGTCCTGCACAGTCGCGAAGGTGTCATCGAGGGCGTTGACAACGAGAGCTACGCCCACAGCCAGCATCACGGCCATGAAAACGCCCAGGAGCATGGACCTCTTCTTCCTGGGCTTTACAGGTGAACTCGGCAATTCGGCCCGCTCAATGACCCGTGCGCTTGGGATTTCGCAGATCTCCGCGAGCTTGAGTTCCTGGAGCTTCTGGGCGAGGGTGAGGTAGCGAGTCTCGAGCAGGCTAACGTTGCGGTGCAGTTCCGCGCCACGACGCTGGTCTTCGGGGAGGCGGCCCAACTCGACATCGGTCTTGCGCAAGGTGCGCCTCACCGCTTCGCATCTTTCGGTGTCGGCGAGAAGCTTGACTTCCGCGATGGCGTGCCGGCGGACCACCTCCGCGTCGATCGGGTTGACCTGTGCCTCAGTACTGACGACGCGGTCGGCTTCGGAGGCCATCTGGTCACGGACCTTGTCAATCCGCTCCTGGAGGCTCTTGACCTTCTTGCTTGTGGGCGCGAATTCAGCGCCGATCTCGGCGCGTTCGGCCTCTAGCTCCGCAAGCCCCTTACGAAGCTGGTCAATGAGCGGGTTGCGGACGAGGGTCTTGGAGGCAACGACGAAGGATTCGCCGCCGCCAATCTTGGCGCGTAGAGCCGCTACTTCAGCCTTGTCGGCCGCAACCGTCGCCTCCGACCGGCCGAGTTCTTCCTGTTGCTTCTGGACTCTCTCAACCAGACCGGACACCGCTTCGCCGACAGCCGTGATGCCCGATTCCTGTCGGAAGTCCTTGAGGGACCGTTCGGCAACGGCCAGTTCATCACGGGCCTCAATGCACTGAGTCTCGACGAACGCGCGTCCCTGCCGCGCGATCTGCCGATTGTGTTCCAGCGTCATCTTCACATACTCGTCGGCCAGCGAGTTGGCGAACTTGGCCGCGAGGGACCTGTCGGGAGACATAGCGACGACCGCGATGATGTCGGTGGCCTTGATGGGAGTGACGGAGATGCCTGGTTTGGGCCCGTCAGATGAGAGCCCGACGGCCTTGAGCGCCGGGTCCATGACCATGGCGCTTTTCATGATCTCGATCTGCGTCTCGATCGTGCGCGCCTGGCTCATGCCGGTGAGCCCGCCGAGAACGTCGCCGGATCGTGCGCTGCCCCATCGACTGGCTTCAACAAGGAGTTTGGCGCGAGCCTGGTATATGGGCGTGGCGGTGAAGGTCACGAGTGCCACGAGGGTGACGACCAGCAGGAAGGTGCCGATCAACCACCAGCGTCTTCGGACGAGGATGTGGACATAATCGCGAAGCCCCGTGTCTGGTGCGATGAAGGTCTGCTGAGTTGCTGCGGGTTCCACTTGTCACTCTCCTGTAGGCCGAGCGCTACGTCTCGGCCGGGGCTCGGCGGACCTGGAAAGGCCGCGCCACCATGCCCCTCCTGCGGTGGGCGGCCCCGCAAACCAAGGGCTGAAGACCCAAGCCTAGCCGCCGGTCTCTTCGTTGAATTGAGCGTTCGTCGAGCGAGCGAGAATGTCGAGGACGCGCGCTTCATCACGATTCTGGACGGCCTGTCGCATCTCCCCCAGTGCCAGATCGATGTCCATGCAATCGGGCACCTGACCGTTGGTCCGGATCTCGCGCACACGCGGGTATCCACTGTCCACGAGTTCCTCGTGCGGATTGACGAGGCGCTCGTGGAGCTTCTCACCGGGCCGCAGGCCGATGAAATTGATGGCCCCCGGCTCGTCGGGGTCCTTGCCGTGCATTCTCAGGATCGTCCGCGCGATCTCGACGATCTTGACGGGTTCGCCCATGTCCAGCACAAACACCTCGCCGCCGTGGCCGAGAGCCCCGGCCTGCAGGACAAGGAAGGAAGCCTCCTCGATCGTCATGAAGTAGCGGTCGGCCTCGGGGTCGGTGACGGTGAGCGGCTTGTTCTGTGCCATCAGCGCCTGGAAGATCGGGACAACGCTGCCGGCGCTGCCGAGGACATTCCCGAATCGCACCGCGATGAACTTGGTTCCCTTCGAGCCGTTCTTCCGAGCGACCAGGCGTTCACAGAAGGCCTTCGTGGCCCCCATGACGCTTGTGGGCTCCGTGGCCTTATCGGTGGAGATCAGCACGAAGCGGTCCACGCCGGATTTCTTGGCCAGGTCGGCGAGAGTGGCGGTACCGAGGACATTATTGTCGGCCGCCTCGACCGGGTTGCGCTCCATGAGGAAGACATGCTTGTGGGCGGCGGTGTGGAAGATGACGTCCGGCCGGTGTCGGCGCAGTACATCCTCGACAGCCGGCGGGGACGCGATGTTGCAGATGACCGGTTCGGTTTTGAGGTGAGGGAACCGGTCGCGCAGTTCGTAGTAGGTCTTGTGGATGCGGTTCTCACCGCGCCCGAGCAGGAGGAGTCGCCCGGGATTGTAGCGGCACAGCTGGCGACATATCTCGCTCCCAATGCTCCCCCCGGCACCGGTGACGAGGACCGTTCGTCCGGAGATGTAGTCGTGAGGGAGGTCGAGATTCGGGCAACTCGGGGAGTGTCGGAGCAGATCGCTCACATCAATGTCGCGCAGTTGGGTCGCTGACCTCTGACTTCCGACCATCTCAAGCAGACGGGGGAGCGTGCGGACCTTAAGGCCGAGGGCGGCGCCGGACCTCACAATCTGCTGGAGCTTCTGTTCCGAGTTCGCCTCGCAGCCAACGGCGACGACGATTTCGTCGAGATTGTATGTGCGCGCGATCTCCGGGAGTTGTTCGCTAGTGCCGAGGATCTTGTAGCCGGCCGCGTACATCCCCTTGAGTGCGATGTCGTCGTGAATAAACCCAACGACGTCGTAGGGACTCTGTGGGTCCTGCTCGGCTTCGCGGGCGAACATGACGCCGGCGCGTCCCGCTCCGTAGGCGGCCACGCGGCTGCGCTTGCCGTTGCCGCGGTCACTGTTGAGCAGCACACGGGTCCTGAACATTCTCCACCCGAACCGCGTGGCCCCGATGGCGAGCATGCTGAACGACCAGACCATCACCAGAACACCCAGAGGGTAGTGTGTTCCGCCCAGGGCCCCCATTATGATCGCGAAGGTGAGAACGGTTCCGGTGACGCTCGCGAAGATGGTCAGTGCGGCTTCGAGGGATGCATACTGCCAGATGCGGTTGTAGAGCCCTAACAGGAAGGAGACCAGGAGCAAAGTAGCCGTGACCCACCACGCGCTTGCCACCCATAAGTTCCAGTACTCCACGGGGACCCCGCCATCGAAGTGGAGCAAGATCGCCACCACAACGCACGCGTTGAAGATCATCGCGTCCATGAGAGCCAACAGGACGCGCATACCGTTCGGTCTGACGCGACCTGTCAGAAATCCCCGCAGGTGCTGGATGGCCAGATCAGACATGGCCCATCCCCTCTTTGACGGCAACCGCATGCCACGTCAACGACGCGTCCAGCACGACGGATTCCCTGAGTGTAGCGATGGTTTGCATTCTGAACCTGCAGCCCTGCCTGGCTGGTCACAGGCCTGGGTGCGCGCCGGCTTTGCATGGCGCGGCTGCCCCTCGTGGAGTATCCGGAGAGTCCCAGCCCGAGACCAGACCGCCGGCGGGCAATGCCCGCGGCAATTTGAGCGCTATGGTACGGCTAAGACGCCCCAGCCGCCATGCCGGAGCATCGTGGCGTGGCGACGGTCAGAAGACGTGAATCCGCAAACCGGTTTGCGTCACCGGCCTAACTTAACCACGGAGTATACACCGGAAGCGCCTTTTGGTGTAGCACAATTCCTTGTTGATTGCGAGTATTTGTCAAAAGAACCGCAGTCTATTCCAGACGAAGCGGCGGACAAACGACATCTTGTGCTCCCACGGGGCGTGCGCTGATCGCCTACTGCACAGAGGGAAACCGCTCTCAGGTGAGGGTCCAGTTCCTGCGCGTGGACGCTTCGGGAATCGAGGTCGTAGAGCCGTGATATGGGCGGCCTCGCGCGCTCTGGGTCAGGGCTGGGGCGTATCCGCGAAACGCAGAATGCCGAACCTGGCCGGGTCCTTCCCGAAGCCGATCCCCGAGTAGACTTCCAGCCACCCGTCGCGTCCCTCGCCGTCGTCCTCGTTGATCAGTAACGCGAAACCGGACATGTCGCCCACTGAAGGCGCCTCGGCGCGCATCTCAGACCACGGAAGTGCGGCCTCGTACACCGTCATCGTGCCCTCACGCGTCGATGCGAAGGTGATCCCCGGATCGGGCTTCTCCTCCCACAGCCACCGGTACGCTTCGTCGCCCGTATCGGTTCGCGACAGGCCAATCTCCGCGTACGGAGTCTGCCCATCGCCAAGCCGCGCTTTCCGGGACGCGAAGCCGGGGTCGTAGGCAAGCTGGATATTGTCCGATTTCCACACTTCGGGGCCGTGCTGCGCCTGGACGTGCTTATCGTCGGTCACTTCGACGAGAACGTAGAGAGCGGCGGCATCCCAGGAGAGCCGGACCTTCGCCGACTGGTCCGCGCGTCCTGTCCACGCGCCCTCGCGCAGCACCCAGAAGTCCCTCGGTAAAGTGCCGACCTCAGCCGCCGGCACATTGGCCCACTCAGCGGAGTCACCGTCGATAGCAGGGGGCCTGGACACCTTCGGCACACCCCAGCAGCCCACGTTGAAGGTCTCGCTGACCTCGGTCCCATACCCAGTGGTTGCGGCGACCGTTACGGGCACTGTTTTCCCCGGCGCTGCGGACGCGATGTTGACGACGGTTGTGAGGTCGTCTTTGTAGCCGTTCGCGGCGGTCAGCTCGACTTCGGTGCGGTCGCAGAGAGGGTGCGCTTCAAGGGGCGTCTGGACTGCCACACGAATCCCGCGCATGTCTACGGGGCGCTTGCCCGAGAACCGCACCGGCAAGCGCAGGGAGCCCATGCGCTCGGAAATCGGCGGGCCAAGTCGGAGCTCCAGGGGATCGGCGACTTCCAGCGTGATACTGGCGGATGCGAGTTCAGTCTCGTCCGGCCCAATGAGGCGCGCGGTCAGCAGACCCGTGGCGGGCTCGGCGCGACGCGACACGGGGATAGAGAACACGTTCTCGCGACGGGGCAACGGCCGTGGCGTCCGGGCGGGGAAGTCCGGGCTCAGTTCCAAGCTGTAGTCGGAGTCAGGCGGGGCGATGATCTTCACCGTCGCCCGCTCACCGGGAGCGAGGGGCCGGCGTGGCCCCTCAATCTGGATGATCGGCTTCGCGAGCTTCGCGCGTCCCTTCCCTCCGGTGATGAACACGGGCATGTCGGACAGGGCGAGGGTCAGGTTGCCGCCCGGAAGCGCGCGCGTCTCGCGGTAGGCGTCGGCCCACGTGAGGGTGGCTTGCGGCGCGCCCATCGAAAGCGCCATCGTCCCCGGTCCGGAGACACACCAGGCCGCCAGCACAGGCTCACCGTTCACTTCGAACTCATAGCAGTAGCGCTGGTCGTCGTCTCCCGCAGGTAGGATTCGGCGCACGAACTTCGCGTCTGTCAGGTGCTCCGTGAGCATCTTGCAGGCAACGTAGTTCTGCTTGGGCTGGAAGGTCTGCCACTTGATGAGTCCAAAGTTGTGCTCGTTGTAGTCTCTCTGGAAGCCATCGTTCTGGAAGTCATACCAGATAACGCGCTCGACGAAGGGCTGCGCGTACGCCTGGACCATCATGCGGATGAGGTAGTTGCCGGAGACCTCCTCGCTGACCCCACGCGGGTCATCCTGCGTCGGCCACCCGATCTCGGTGAGCCAGATCTTCTTGTCCGCGCCACCGTAGCGCGCCATGAGCTCGTGGGCGCGAGTAATCTCCCTGACGAACCCGCTCTTCTCGGGAGAACGCGGGTACCGGTAGGGGTGGATCGACAGCGCGTCCATGTAGGCCATGCCGCCCTGCTTCAATACCTTCTCTATGTAGGCCAGGTCGGTCCCGGCGGTGCAGACGCCGACAACCGTGCAGTCCGGGTCGGCCCTCTTGGCGGCCTCGTAAGCGACCTTCATCAGCCGGGCATAAGCGTCGGCATCGGGCTTGGGCCGCCAGAAGCTGATGTTCGGCTCGTTGTAGATCTCCCAGTGCTTGCAGACATCCTTGAAGTGGTCCACGAGGGCATAGCAGTACTCCCCGAAGGCCTCCTGGGCTTCGGGACTCGCGGGGGCATTCCCCTCGTCATACAGGGCGTTGCCGTAGTCGAAAATGATGTAGGGCGTCACCCCGTGCTCCACCGCAGCCCTCATGTAGCGGTCGTGGTGCTCGGGGATCTGGATCTCGCCCTTCGTTCGTTCGCAGGCGCCCCAGGAGATCTCATCTCGCAGCCACTTGATGCCGGCCTT